>NZ_JBEAID010000002.1:0-1194 GCF_040064585.1 Klebsiella sp. CN_Kp113
GAGCAGAGGCCATCACCTGCCGTCCGGCGGACCTGCTGAAGCCGGAGCTGGCGCAACTGGAAGCCGACGTGAAGCGCCAGGCGCAGGAGAAGAATATTCAGCTTGCCGACAACGCCATCGACGACGTGCTCACCGTGGCCCTGTTCCCGCAGGTCGGCCTGAGGTTCCTGGAGAACCGCCACAACCCGGCGGCCTTTGAGCCGGTACCGCAGGTGGAAGCCGCGCAGCCGGTGGCAAAAGCAGAGAAACCGGCCGCCTCCGGCGTCTACACCGTGGAAGTGGAAGGCAAGGCCTTTGTGGTGAAGGTCAGCGACGGCGGCGATATCAGCCCGCTGACGGCAGCGGCCCCCGTTCAGGTCACGGCCCCCGCAGCCGCCCCGGCAGGTGCCGGCACCCCGGTGACCGCGCCGCTGGCGGGCACTATCTGGAAGGTCATTGCCACGGAAGGCCAGACGGTGGCCGAGGGCGACGTGCTGCTGATTCTGGAAGCCATGAAGATGGAAACCGAAATCCGCGCCGCGCAGGCCGGGACCGTGCGCGGTATCGCGGTGAAATCCGGGGACGCAGTGGCGGTGGGCGACACCCTGCTGAGCCTGGCGTAAGGAAGAGGACGCGAAATGGAAAGTCTGAACGCCCTGATTCAGGGCATGGGGCTGATGCACCTCGGCGCCGGCCAGGCCGTCATGCTGCTGGTGAGCCTGCTGCTGCTGTGGCTGGCCATCGCGAGGAAGTTCGAGCCGCTGCTGCTGCTGCCGATTGGCTTCGGCGGGCTGCTGTCGAATATCCCGGAGGCCGGGCTGGCGCTGACCGCCCTGGAGAGCCTGCTGGCGCACCACGACGCCGGGCAGCTGGCGGTGATTGCCGCGAAGCTCCACTGTACGCCGGATGTCCACGCCATCAGGGAGGCGCTGGCGCTGGCCCTGCCGTCGGTGCAGGGGCAGATGGAGGACCTCGCCGCGGATATGGGCTACTCCGCCGGGGTGCTGGCCATCTTCTATAAGGTCGCCATCGGCTCGGGTATCGCCCCGCTGGTGATTTTTATGGGCGTCGGGGCGATGACCGACTTCGGCCCGCTGCTGGCCAACCCGCGGACCCTGCTGCTGGGGGCGGCGGCGCAGTTCGGCATCTTCGCCACGGTACTGGGGGCGCTGACGCTGAACTACTTCGGCATCATCAGCTTCACCCTGCCGCAGG
>NZ_JBEAID010000003.1:0-954 GCF_040064585.1 Klebsiella sp. CN_Kp113
CCTTGCTACAGAATATAAGTCGCTGACCCATTATACAAAAGGTACGCAGTCACCCCACCCCAAAACGCTCCACTGCCTGATTTTTGATGTTGAACGTCGCTTACGCTCCGTTAACCGTCCATCGCGCTGTCGTTACGCATTTTGCGCACCACGCAAAGCGAAACGCTTTGGTGGTGGGGCTCCTACTGCTTGTACGTACACGGTTTCAGGTTCTTTTTCACTCCCCTCGCCGGGGTTCTTTTCGCCTTTCCCTCACGGTACTGGTTCACTATCGGTCAGTCAGGAGTATTTAGCCTTGGAGGATGGTCCCCCCATATTCAGACAGGATACCACGTGTCCCGCCCTACTCTTCGAGTTCACAACCTGTGCGTTTTAGTGTACGGGAGTATCACCCTGTACCCTGCGACTTTCCAGACGCTTCCACTAACACACAAGCTGATTCAGACTCCGGGCTGCTCCCCGTTCGCTCGCCGCTACTGGGGGAATCTCGGTTGATTTCTTTTCCTCGGGGTACTTAGATGTTTCAGTTCCCCCGGTTCGCCTCGTTTGACTATGTATTCATCAAACGATAGTGCAACGAATTGCACTGGGTTTCCCCATTCGGACATCGCCGGCTATAACGGTTCATATCACCTTACCGACGCTTTTCGCAGATTAGCACGTCCTTCATCGCCTCTGACTGCCAGGGCATCCACCGTGTACGCTTAGTCGCTTAACCTCACAACCCGAAGATGTTTCGTAAAACATCGTCGTGTCGCGAAAATTTGAGAGACTCGAACACACATTAACTGTGTGTCGTTTCAATTTTCAGCTTGATCCAGATTTTTAAAGAGCAAAATTTCACAATGCACTTCACAGTACATTTTGAAATTCATCATTTATCAGACAATCTGTGTGGACACTACAAAGGCAGGTTCTTTAAGGTAAGGAGGTGATCCAACCGCAGGTTCCCCT
>NZ_JBEAID010000004.1:0-743 GCF_040064585.1 Klebsiella sp. CN_Kp113
ACGTTCTCACCAGCACGGCCTTCGTCCAGCAGTTTGCGGAACATTTCAACGCCAGTACAGGTAGACTTCGCAGTCTCTTTGATACCAACGATTTCAACTTCTTCGCCAACTTTGATGATACCGCGCTCTACACGACCGGTAACAACGGTACCACGACCGGAGATGGAGAATACGTCTTCGATCGGCAGCAGGAACGGCTTGTCAATCGCACGCTCTGGTTCCGGGATGTAAGAATCCAGGTAGCCAGCCAGTTCGATGATTTTCGCTTCCCAGTCTGCGTCGCCTTCCAGCGCTTTCAGAGCGGAACCGCGAACGATCGGAGTGTCGTCGCCCGGGAAATCGTACTGAGACAGAAGTTCACGAACTTCCATTTCAACCAGTTCCAGCAGCTCTTCGTCATCAACCATGTCGCATTTGTTCAGGAACACGATGATGTACGGAACGCCTACCTGACGACCCAGCAGGATGTGCTCACGAGTCTGCGGCATCGGGCCGTCAGTCGCAGCAACAACCAGGATCGCGCCGTCCATCTGCGCAGCACCGGTGATCATGTTTTTAACATAGTCGGCGTGGCCCGGGCAGTCTACGTGCGCGTAGTGGCGAGTCGGGGTGTCATATTCAACGTGAGAAGTGTTGATGGTGATACCACGAGCTTTTTCTTCCGGCGCGTTATCGATCTGGTCGAATGCGCGAGCAGAACCACCGTAGGTTTTAGCCAGAACGGTAGTGATTGCAGCGGTCAG
>NZ_JBEAID010000005.1:0-716 GCF_040064585.1 Klebsiella sp. CN_Kp113
ATCGGGGTTGCGGACAGTGTCTGGTGGGTAGTTTGACTGGGGCGGTCTCCTCCTAAAGAGTAACGGAGGAGCACGAAGGTCAGCTAATCCTGGTCGGACATCAGGAGGTTAGTGCAATGGCATAAGCTGGCTTGACTGCGAGCGTGACGGCGCGAGCAGGTGCGAAAGCAGGTCATAGTGATCCGGTGGTTCTGAATGGAAGGGCCATCGCTCAACGGATAAAAGGTACTCCGGGGATAACAGGCTGATACCGCCCAAGAGTTCATATCGACGGCGGTGTTTGGCACCTCGATGTCGGCTCATCACATCCTGGGGCTGAAGTAGGTCCCAAGGGTATGGCTGTTCGCCATTTAAAGTGGTACGCGAGCTGGGTTTAGAACGTCGTGAGACAGTTCGGTCCCTATCTGCCGTGGGCGCTGGAGAATTGAGGGGGGCTGCTCCTAGTACGAGAGGACCGGAGTGGACGCATCACTGGTGTTCGGGTTGTCATGCCAATGGCATTGCCCGGTAGCTAAATGCGGAAGAGATAAGTGCTGAAAGCATCTAAGCACGAAACTTGCCCCGAGATGAGTTCTCCCTGACCCTTTAAGGGTCCTGAAGGAACGTTGAAGACGACGACGTTGATAGGCCGGGTGTGTAAGCGCAGCGATGCGTTGAGCTAACCGGTACTAATGAACCGTGAGGCTTAACCTTACAACGCCGAAGATGTTTTGGCG
>NZ_JBEAID010000006.1:0-686 GCF_040064585.1 Klebsiella sp. CN_Kp113
CTGGGGGCGCTGACGCTGAACTACTTCGGCATCATCAGCTTCACCCTGCCGCAGGCGGCGGCCATCGGCATCATCGGCGGCGCGGACGGCCCGACGGCGATTTATCTGTCGGGCAAGCTGGCGCCGGAATTACTCGGGGCCATCGCGGTGGCGGCGTACTCGTATATGGCGCTGGTGCCGTTAATCCAGCCGCCGATTATGAAGGCGCTGACCAGCGAGAAGGAGCGGAAAATCCGCATGGTGCAGCTGCGCACGGTGAGTAAGCGGGAAAAAATCCTCTTTCCGGCGGTGCTGCTGCTGCTGGTGGCGCTGCTGCTGCCGGACGCGGCGCCGCTGCTGGGGATGTTCTGCTTCGGCAACCTGATGCGCGAGAGCGGGGTGGTGGAGCGCCTGAGCGACACGGTGCAGAACGGGCTGATAAATATCGTGACCATTTTCCTCGGGCTGTCGGTGGGGGCCAAGCTGGTGGCGGACAAGTTCCTGCAGCCGCAGACCCTGGGCATTCTGGTGCTGGGGGTGATTGCGTTCTGCGTGGGGACGGCGGCGGGGGTGCTGATGGCGAAGCTGCTGAACCTGTGCAGCCGGAACAAAATCAACCCGCTGATTGGCTCGGCCGGGGTGTCGGCGGTGCCGATGGCGGCCAGGGTGTCAAACAAGGTGGGTCTGGAGTCGGACGCGCAGAACTT
>NZ_JBEAID010000007.1:0-560 GCF_040064585.1 Klebsiella sp. CN_Kp113
TAATGCCGATCAGTTAAGGATCGGTTGATCGATCCAGTGGCTGTGTAAGAATCCGGAAATGCTCACCCTTTTCCGGATTTTTTTATGCACATTGGACAGGCTCTTGATCTGGTATCCCGTTACGATTCTCTGCGTAACCCTCTGGCTTCTCTGGGCGATTATCTTGACCCGGAACTGATTTCCCGCTGCCTTGAAGAGTCCGGCACTGTCACGTTACGCAAACGGCGCCTTCCTCTGGAAATGATGGTCTGGTGCATTGTCGGTATGGCACTTGAGCGCAAGGAGCCGCTTCATCAGATCGTTAACCGGCTGGATATCATGTTACCCGGCAATCGTCCGTTCGTTGCGCCCAGCGCCGTGATCCAGGCCCGCCAGCGGCTGGGAAGCGAGGCCGTACGCCGCGTGTTCACGCAAACAGCGCAGCTCTGGCATAACGCCACGCCGCATCCGCACTGGTGCGGTCTGACCCTGCTGGCCATTGATGGTGTTTTCTGGCGAACACCGGACACGCCAGAAAATGATAAAGCTTTCCCCCGCCAGACGCATGGCGGAAACCCGGC
>NZ_JBEAID010000008.1:0-223957 GCF_040064585.1 Klebsiella sp. CN_Kp113
ACAGAAACGCCAGCACGAACCCCATGCCGAGAAACATCAGGGTGAAGCCTTCACCCAGCAGTACAGCTTCAGTCATTGAAAGACCCTAAAGTAAGGGCACGACGGCGTGTTTGAAGGCTAACCAAACGATACTTCCGGCTAAGGAGTAGGGAGGATTTCCCGAAGCCGCCCCCGGCTCTGGACCCTAAAGAGCACCGCTGTGGTTGACGCTCAAACATCGCCATCGTGCGTGTTGGTTACATCATCATGCCGAACACAATGCTGGCGATGACCAGCACAATACCGCCGCCCAGACGGGAGGATATTTGCGCATAAGAGATAAGATTCATACGGTTACAGGCCGAGAGCACTTCCAGGTCGCCCGAGCCGCCGCGGTTGGCCATGCACAGACCGGCGGTGATCGCGGACTCAATCGGGAAGAAGCCAATCATCCAGCCGCCGACGGCCGCGCCGACGACCGCACCCACCACGATCACCGCCGCGATGATGACGTTCGCGAAGGTAATCGCGTCGATAATTTCCTGCAGGTCGGTGTAGCACACGCCGACGCCGACCATCAGTACCCACAGCAGCTGCTTAGAGAAGAAGTCAGACAGGCGTTTGGCCCCGGCTTTGATCTCCGGCGAGCAGAGGCCGGAAGCGTTCAGCGCCGCGACGATCAGCACCATCCAGGCGAAATAGTGGATAGAGACGCCGCCAATGCTTGGCAAAATTTTCTTGGCAATAACGTAGGCCAGCAGGAAACAGGTGGTGGCGAGCACCAGGCCGACGGCGGTTTCGCGATGGGTAATCTGGCCCGCTTTTTCATCGTCGTCGACTTTAAAGGAGGCTTTACGCACCAGTTCGCCTTCACCGCTCAGCCAGGTGTGTTTTTTACCGATAATATCGAGGAGTGCAGCAAAGACGATGGCAAAGATGTTGGCGATGGTCAGGATAGCAATCGCGGTGGAGTAGTACTCTTCACGCGAACGACCGGTGACGGAGTGATAAATTTCAGACAGCGGCACCGCGCCCGCGCCGTTGCCGCCGCCCATAATCGGCAGGACGTACAGCATCATGATGCGGTCGATGGAGATACCGAAGCACAGACCAATGATAATCCCGAAGATGGATGCGCCGAGGATCCCCATTAAAATGGTCGGAATATAACCCAGCAGAGATTTCAGCAGCAGCTTACGGTTAACCGAGAGGATTGCGCCGGTAATCAATACTGCGATGAATAAGTTCAGGAAGTTACTTTTATCCATCACATTAGTGATTGCATCAATTTCTTTCTGGGTGAAAATGCCGGCGTAAACGAAATAGGCGGCCACGAGGAAGATCATCACCGGCGCGCCGCCAATATATTTATTGAAGATTGGCAGGCGTTTGCCAATTTCGCCAAAAACGGCGCCAATAATAAACATGATCGCGAAGCCACCAACAATGTCGGTCGGCAGGGCATTATAAAAGTGTGAAAGTAGTAAAGTGATTAACGCAAAGGCGTAAAGCGGTAGCGACATGCCGAAGATTTTAAACCCCAGAATATCGCTAACCCCTTTTTTCTCCGCAGATGGAGCCTGGCTCATATTAGTCATATGACGTCACCCTGTTAAAAAAAGGAATATACACATCATCCTTCAAGCTGCCTCTTTGTTGGCAGCCTTCACTCACCCCAGTCACTTACTATGCGTAAGCTCCTGGGGATTCATTCAGTTACCGCCTCGATGCAACTTGAATGATTTTGTGTATTAATGCCGTTAGAAAAAACAATAATAGGACGGCGGCATAATAATAAATATGTTCCCCGGCGATATGTGATTATCTTCACTGATTAGTCGTGTTTTTAATTAATTTAATTGTTTTTATTCTTCTGAATTAATTAACAACATAAAAACCATAAAGCCAATTAAGGTACGCGAAAAAATGTGATTGAAATAAAAGAACCGCTGCGGGAACGATGGCGAAATACAGCTCGTTTTGGTCAATGAAGCGCGAAAAAAATGAATCTGATAGTAAAACGCGTCGCGGTACAGCTCGACCCCCGGCGGCGAGAGGCCGTTGACCTCTTTCTTCATCAGCACCAGCTCTCGCTGGAGGCGGACTGCGAATGGGCGATTATCGTCGAGTACCAGCGGCGCATTGTCGGCTGCGGCGCCATTGCCGGATGCGTTCTGAAGTGTATTGCCGTCGACCCGTCGCTGCAGGGGGAAGGGCTCAGCCTGAAGCTGCTGACTGAACTGATGACCCTGGCGTATGAGCTGGGCCGCAGCGAGCTGTTTCTGTTCACTAAACCCTATAACGCGGAGCTCTTCTCCTGCGCCGGGTTCTGGCCTATCGCCCGCGCGGGGGAACAGGCCGTGTTAATGGAAAATAGCCGCGAACGTCTGGCCCGCTATTGCCGCCAGCTTACGATGTATCGTCAGCCCGGCGAAAAAATCGGCGCCATCGTGATGAACGCCAATCCCTTTACCCTGGGGCATCGTTGGCTGGTGGAGCAGGCGGCTCAACGCTGCGACTGGCTGCATCTGTTCGTGGTGAAGGAAGATGCTTCGTTTTTCCGCTACCGCGATCGCGTGGCGCTGATTGAACAGGGGATCGCCGGGATCGCCAACGTGACCCTGCATCCGGGGTCGGCCTATCTGATCTCGCGCGCCACTTTTCCCGGCTACTTCCTGAAAGACAAAGGCGTGGTTGACGATTGCCACAGCCAGATCGATCTGCAGCTCTTTCGCGAACGTTTAGCCCCGGCGCTGGGGGTGACCCACCGCTTTGTCGGCAGCGAACCGCTGTGTGAATTAACCCGTCGCTACAACCAGCGCATGCGCCAGCTGCTGGAAGCGCCCGGCGACGCGCCGGCGATTCAGGTGGTTGAGCTGGCGCGGGTTGAGAAAGAGGGCGCGCCCATTTCCGCTTCCCGGGTGCGCAGGCTGTATCAGCAGCGCCAGTGGTCGTCGATTGCGCCGCTGGTGCCGCCGGGAACCCTCTCTTTTCTGATACATCTGGCGGAAAGCGAACACCAAACCGCCTGATTTACCTCCATAACTAAGGATCAGCCTCTATGGAAATGATGATTGACGCCCTGGCCGGCACACTGGAATCCAGCGATGTGATGGTCAGGATCGGGCCTGCGAATGAGCCAGGTATTCAGCTTGAAATCGACAGCATTGTGAAGCAGCAGTTTGGCGCGGCGATTGAGCGGGTGGTCAGAGAGACGCTGACGCAGCTTGGGGTGAGCCGGGCGAACGTCGTCGTCGATGATAAAGGCGCGCTCGAATGCGTACTGAAGGCTCGGGTTCAGGCCGCGGCGCTGCGCGCGGCGCAACAATCTCAACCGCACTGGAGTCAGCTATGAAACCTCGTCGCAGTATGCTGTTTATCCCCGGCGCCAACGCCGCGATGTTAAGCACCTCATTTGTTTACGGCGCTGACGCGGTGATGTTCGACCTCGAAGATGCCGTCTCGCTCCGTGAAAAAGATACCGCCCGCCTGCTGGTGCATCATGCGCTACAGCATCCGCTCTACCGGGATGTGGAAACCGTGGTGCGCATTAACCCGCTCAGCACGCCGTTTGGTCTCGCCGACCTTGAGGCGGTGGTGCGCGCGGGCGTCGATATGGTGCGCCTGCCGAAAACCGATAGCAAAGAAGATATCCATGAGCTGGAAGCGCAGGTCGAGCGGATTGAGCGCGAATGCGGCCGGGAAGTGGGCAGCACGAAATTAATGGCGGCGATAGAGTCGGCGCTGGGCGTAGTGAACGCGGTTGAGATCGCTCGCGCCAGCCCGCGCCTGTCGGCCATCGCGCTGGCGGCCTTCGATTACGTTATGGATATGGGCACCAGCCGCGGCGACGGCACCGAGCTGTTTTACGCCCGCTGCGCGGTGCTGCACGCGGCGCGAGTCGCCGGGATCGCGGCGTACGACGTGGTGTGGTCGGATATTAACAATGAAGAGGGGTTCCTCGCGGAAGCGAATCTGGCGAAGAATCTTGGCTTTAACGGTAAATCGCTGGTCAACCCGCGCCAGATTGAGCTGCTGCACCAGGTTTATGCCCCCACGCTGAAAGACGTTGAACATGCGCGGGAGGTGATCGCGGCGGCGGAAGAGGCGGAAGCGCGCGGGCTGGGCGTGGTATCGCTGAACGGCAAGATGATAGATGGACCGATTATCGATCATGCGCGCAAAGTCGTGGCGCTGTCGGCTTCCGGCATTCGTGATTAAGGAGTAAATAATGAAAGAGACCGTAGCAATGCTTAATCAGCAGTACGTGATGCCGGAAGGATTAGCGCCCTATGCGGGCGTGACGGCGCAGAGCCCGTGGCTGGCCAGCGAAAGCGAAAAGCGGCAGCGTAAAATCTGCGCCTCGCTGGAGGAGGCGATTCGCCGTTCCGGGCTGCAAAACGGCATGACCATCTCTTTTCACCACGCCTTCCGCGGCGGCGACAAGGTGGTCAATATGGTGGTGGCGAAGCTGGCTGAGATGGGTTTTCGCGATCTGACGCTGGCTTCAAGCTCGCTTATCGATGCCCACTGGCCGCTGATTGAGCATATTAAGAATGGCGTGATCCGGCAGATTTACACCTCGGGTCTGCGCGGTAAGCTGGGCGAAGCGATCTCCGCCGGGCTGATGGAAAACCCGGTACAAATCCACTCTCACGGCGGCAGGGCGCATTTAGTGCAAACCGGTGAGCTACGCATTGATGTGGCGTTCCTCGGCGTGCCGTGCTGCGATGAATATGGCAACGCCAACGGCTTTAGCGGTAAATCCCGCTGCGGATCGCTGGGCTACGCCAGAGTGGATGCCGAGGCCGCCGGATGCGTGGTGCTGCTCACCGAAGAGTGGGTAGATTATCCAAACTATCCGGCCAGCATCGCCCAGGATCGGGTGGATCTGATCGTGCAGGTCGATGAGGTCGGCGATCCGGCGAAAATCACCGCCGGGGCGATCCGTTTGACCAGCAACCCGCGCGAACTGCTGATCGCCCGCCAGGCGGCGAAGGTGATCGAACACTCTGGCTATTTCAAAGACGGTTTCTCTTTGCAGACGGGGACCGGCGGCGCATCGCTGGCGGTGACCCGTTTCCTCGAAGATAAGATGCGTCGTAACAACATTACCGCCAGCTTTGGTCTGGGCGGGATCACCGGCACGATGGTCGATCTGCACGAAAAGGGGCTGATCAAAGCGCTGCTGGATACCCAGTCTTTTGACGGCGATGCCGCGCGTTCGCTGGCCAATAACCCTAACCATATTGAAATTTCCGCTAATCAGTACGCCAATCCCGGTTCGAAAGGCGTCTCCTGCGAACGCCTGAACGTGGTGATGCTGAGCGCGCTGGAGATCGATACCGGATTCAACGTTAACGTGATGACCGGCTCCAACGGCGTGCTGCGCGGCGCGTCCGGCGGCCACAGCGATACGGCAGCGGGCGCGGATTTAACCATTATCACCGCGCCGCTGGTGCGTGGGCGCATCCCGTGCGTGGTGGAGAAGGTGCTGACTCGCGTGACGCCGGGCGCCAGCGTGGATGTGCTGGTCACCGATCACGGTATCGCCGTCAACCCGGCGCGTCAGGACCTGATTGATAACCTGCGTAACGCGGGTATCCCGCTGCTGACCATTGAAGAGCTGCAGCAGCGCGCCGAACTGTTGACCGGCAAGCCTGACCCGATCGCCTTCACCGATCGGGTGGTGGCCGTGGTGCGCTATCGCGACGGGTCAGTGATTGATGTCATTCATCAGGTTAAAAGCGCCGGTTAAACGCGCTGAGGAGAAAGGCATGAGCGAAGTGATGATAAGCCAGCGTCGCCCGTTGAGCCGTCAAACGGTGACGGCGGAGGAGATGGTTTCTCGCGTGGAACGGGCGCTGCTGACCGAAGTCCGCCTGACGCCGAAACCGGGCCTGGTGGATATTCGTAACGCCGGCGCGCATCGGGATATGGATCTGGCCTCTTTTGAGGCCAGCACGGCGGCTGTCGCGCCATGGATGGAGAAGTTTTTCATTATGGGCCACGACACGGCCAATATCACGCCGGAGCAGGTATTGACGATGCTGCGTCCGGTGGGCATGGCGTGCGAGACGGATATGCTGGAGGCTACCGGCGGGGTGAATACCCATCGCGGCGCGATCTTCGCTTTTGGCCTGCTCAGCGCGGCGGCGGGAAGGCTGGTGGCCAGAGGGGAGCCGGTTGAACAGCACCGGGTTTGCGATCGGGTGGCCCGCTTCTGCCGCGGCCTGGTCGGGCGCGAGCTCTCCTCTCCTGAAGGAATGAAGGTCAGTAAAGGCGAAGGGCATTTCCTGCGCTACGGGCTCTCCGGCGCCAGAGGCGAAGCGGAGAGCGGCTTTCGCACCGTGCGCACCCAGGCGATGCCGGTCTTCAATCGCGTTATGGCGGACACCGGCGATACCAATCTGGCGTTACTGCAGACTCTACTGCACCTGATGGCCTGGAATGACGATACCAATCTGGTGTCGCGCGGCGGGCTGGAAGGGCTCAATTTTGTGCAGCAGCAGGCGCAAAAGCTGCTGTGGGAAGGCGGAGTGCTGACCGATGGCGGGCTGGAGGCGCTGCGCCGGCTGGATGATGAGTTGATTATTCGCCACCTTAGCCCGGGCGGCAGCGCCGACCTGCTGGCGGTCACCTGGTTCCTGTCCGGTTTCCCGGCCGGCGAGCTGTTCCTGCACTAGTCGCTGCTTTTCTGTCGCCGTATTCCCCGGATTGGCCATACAGGGCCGGGCCGGGGTTGCGGACTGCGCGCTCCTCGCTCCTCACTACTCCACGGCAAATTCCCGACACAATCTTATAGTTTTTACTGATATCGGCGGCAGTTTGTCATAAATTTCTAATTATCGGTGTTTTTGAGTAGCGGCCCATCAATGAGCTGGTTACTCTGAAAACAATTTACGTAGTGTTAACAAAAGAGAATAGCTATGCATGATGCACAAATCCGCGTGGCCATCGCGGGCGCGGGCGGCCGGATGGGACGCCAGTTAATTCAGGCGGTACAACAGATGGACGGCGCGGCGCTTGGCGCGGCGCTGGAGCGCGAAGGTTCCTCGCTGCTCGGCAGCGATGCGGGCGAGCTGGCGGGCGCGGGCAGGTCAGGGGTGGTGGTGCAAAGCAGCCTCGAGGCGGTAAAAGACGATTTTGACGTTTTCATCGATTTTACCCGCCCGGAAGGCACGCTGGCCCATCTTGCGTTTTGCCGTCAACACGGCAAAGGCATGGTTATCGGCACCACCGGGTTTGACGACGCCGGGAAGCAGGCGATTCGCGACGCTTCGCAGGAGATCGCCATCGTGTTTGCCGCCAACTTCAGCGTCGGCGTCAACGTGATGCTTAAGCTGCTGGAAAAAGCGGCGAAGGTGATGGGCGACTATACCGATATTGAGATTATCGAAGCGCATCATCGTCACAAAGTGGATGCGCCATCGGGTACGGCGCTGGCGATGGGCGAGGCGATTGCCGGAGCGCTGGATAAAGATCTGAAAGCGTGTGCGGTCTACAGTCGCGAAGGCTATACCGGCGAACGCGTTCCCGGCACCATCGGCTTTGCGACCGTGCGCGCCGGGGATATCGTCGGCGAACATACGGCGATGTTTGCGGATATCGGCGAACGTATTGAGATCAGCCATAAGGCTTCCAGCCGGATGACTTTTGCAAATGGTGCCGTTCGTTCTGCATTATGGCTAAAAGGCAAGAAAAACGGTCTTTTTGATATGCGTGATGTGCTTGAATTGAACTCTTTATAACGATTATTACCCATCGTGATGTGGTTATTGCTTTCAATAAGTAATTGATTGCAAAGGGCAATGTTTTATTGCCCTTTTTTATTTTTGGTGTTTAACCGTTTTTTTATCGCCAAGACTGAAAAATACTATCTTATCCGCCTTGTTTTTGTTGTTTTATTGTAAATTTTGACCATATGGTCTACTTTTTCAATCCCTGCCCGGCGATTTTACAAACATCCTCCTCCGCAAGCGTTTTCCCGGGCGAGTTAGGTGATCTTTTTGCCCGTTAAGGCAGGTATTACTGAATAGTGGCCTGAAACAAGATTAAAAATATCCGCTTTAAGTTGACTTTTACCCGCCATCTCTCCAGAATGCCGCCGTTTGCCAAAATTCTGCGGGCAACAGATTTGCATTGATTCAGATCTACATTATGAATTAATATGCAAATAAAGTGAGTGGATATTCTCTGGAGGGTGTTTTGATTAAGTCAGCGCTATTGGTTCTGGAAGACGGAACCCAGTTTCACGGTCGGGCCATTGGGGCTACCGGCACGGCGGTTGGGGAAGTCGTTTTCAATACTTCAATGACCGGTTATCAAGAAATCCTCACTGATCCTTCCTATTCCCGCCAAATCGTCACTCTAACTTATCCCCATATCGGCAACGTCGGCACCAATGCCGCCGATGAAGAATCTTCTCAGGTACATGCGCAGGGTCTGGTCATTCGCGATCTGCCGCTGATTGCCAGCAACTTCCGCAATACCGAAGACCTCTCTTCTTATCTGAAGCGCCACAATATCGTGGCGATTGCCGATATCGATACCCGTAAGCTGACCCGCCTGCTGCGCGAAAAAGGCGCGCAGAACGGCTGCATCATCGCCGGCGATAGCCCGGATGCGCAGCTGGCGCTGGAAAAAGCGAAAGCGTTCCCGGGCCTCAACGGCATGGATCTGGCGAAGGAAGTGACCACCGCAGAAACCTACAGCTGGACGCAGGGGAGCTGGACGCTGGCGGGCGACCTGCCGGAAGCCAAAGCGGAAAGCGAGCTGCCGTTCCACGTGGTGGCCTACGATTTCGGCGCCAAGCGCAACATCCTGCGCATGCTGGTCGATCGCGGCTGCCGTCTGACGGTGGTGCCGGCAAAGACCTCCGCTGAAGAGGTGCTGAAAATGAATCCGGACGGTATCTTCCTGTCCAACGGTCCCGGCGACCCGGCGCCCTGCGACTACGCTATCGCAGCGATTGAGAAGTTCCTGGAGACCGATATTCCGGTATTCGGCATCTGCCTCGGCCACCAGCTGCTGGCTCTGGCGAGCGGCGCGAAGACCGTGAAGATGAAGTTCGGCCACCACGGCGGCAACCATCCGGTAAAAGATATTGATAATAACGTGGTGATGATCACCGCGCAGAACCACGGCTTTGCGGTGGATGAGGCGTCTATGCCCGCCCACCTGCGCGTGACCCACAAGTCGCTGTTCGACGGCACCCTGCAGGGGATTCACCGTACCGATAAACCGGCGTTTAGCTTCCAGGGACATCCGGAGGCGAGCCCCGGCCCGCACGATGCCGCACCGCTGTTCGACCATTTTATCGAATTAATTGAGCAGTACCGTCAGTCCGCGAAATAATCAGGAGTTAAGAGAACCATGCCAAAACGTACAGATATAAAAAGCATCCTGATTCTGGGCGCGGGCCCGATTGTTATCGGTCAGGCGTGCGAGTTTGACTACTCCGGCGCCCAGGCGTGTAAAGCGCTGCGCGAAGAGGGCTACCGCGTTATTCTGGTGAACTCTAACCCGGCCACTATCATGACCGACCCGGAAATGGCTGATGCCACCTACATCGAGCCGATTCACTGGGAAGTGGTGCGCAAGATCATTGAGAAAGAGCGTCCGGATGCGGTTCTGCCGACCATGGGCGGCCAGACGGCGCTGAACTGCGCGCTGGAGCTGGAGCGTCAGGGCGTGCTGGCCGAGTTCGGCGTGACCATGATTGGCGCGACCGCCGACGCGATTGATAAAGCCGAAGACCGCCGCCGTTTCGACGTGGCGATGAAGAAAATCGGTCTCGATACCGCGCGTTCCGGTATCGCGCATACCATGGAAGAAGCGCTGGCGGTTGCCGCTGAAGTTGGCTTCCCGTGCATCATCCGTCCGTCCTTTACGATGGGCGGCACCGGCGGCGGTATCGCCTACAACCGCGAAGAGTTCGAAGAGATCTGCGAACGCGGTCTGGATCTCTCCCCGACCAACGAGCTGCTGATTGATGAATCGCTGATCGGCTGGAAAGAGTACGAGATGGAAGTAGTGCGTGATAAAAACGACAACTGCATCATCGTCTGCTCCATCGAAAACTTCGACGCGATGGGCATCCACACCGGCGACTCCATCACCGTGGCGCCGGCGCAGACCCTGACCGACAAAGAGTACCAAATCATGCGTAACGCCTCGATGGCGGTACTGCGTGAAATCGGCGTAGAGACCGGCGGTTCCAACGTTCAGTTCTCGGTGAACCCGAAAGATGGTCGCCTGATCGTTATCGAAATGAACCCGCGCGTCTCCCGCTCCTCGGCGCTGGCCTCGAAAGCCACCGGCTTCCCGATCGCTAAAGTGGCGGCGAAGCTGGCGGTTGGTTACACCCTTGATGAGCTGATGAACGATATCACCGGCGGCCGCACCCCGGCGTCGTTTGAGCCGTCCATCGACTACGTCGTGACCAAAATCCCACGCTTCAACTTTGAAAAATTCGTCGGCGCGAACGACCGTCTGACCACCCAGATGAAGTCGGTGGGCGAAGTGATGGCGATTGGCCGTACCCAGCAGGAGTCCCTGCAGAAAGCGCTGCGCGGCCTGGAAGTGGGCGCTACCGGTTTCGACCCGAAAGTGAGCCTCGATGACCCGGAAGCGTTGACCAAGATTCGCCGCGAGCTGAAAGACGCGGGCGCTGAGCGTATCTGGTACATCGCTGACGCTTTCCGCGCGGGCCTCTCCGTTGATGGCGTGTTCAACCTGACCAATATCGACCGCTGGTTCCTGGTGCAGATTGAAGAGCTGGTGCGTCTGGAAGAGAAAGTGGCTGAAGTCGGTATTACCGGCCTCGACGCCGACTTCCTGCGTCAGCTCAAGCGTAAAGGCTTTGCCGATGCGCGTCTGGCGAAGCTGGCTGGCGTGCGCGAAGCGGAAATCCGCAAGCTGCGCGACCAGTATGACCTGCACCCGGTCTACAAGCGCGTGGATACCTGCGCGGCGGAATTCGCTACCGACACCGCCTACATGTACTCCACTTATGAAGACGAGTGCGAAGCCAACCCGTCCGTTGACCGCGACAAAATCATGGTGCTCGGCGGCGGCCCGAACCGTATCGGCCAGGGCATCGAGTTCGACTACTGCTGCGTCCATGCCTCTCTGGCGCTGCGCGAAGACGGCTACGAGACCATTATGGTCAACTGTAACCCGGAAACCGTCTCTACCGACTACGACACCTCCGACCGCCTCTACTTTGAGCCGGTGACGCTGGAAGACGTGCTGGAAATCGTGCGCATTGAGAAGCCGAAAGGCGTTATCGTGCAGTACGGCGGCCAGACGCCGCTGAAGCTGGCGCGCGCGCTGGAAGCGGCAGGCGTGCCGGTTATCGGCACCAGCCCGGATGCTATCGACCGTGCGGAAGACCGCGAGCGCTTCCAGCACGCGGTTGACCGCCTGAAGCTGAAGCAGCCGGCGAACGCCACCGTGACCGCGATCGAAATGGCGGTCGAAAAGGCGAAAGAGATTGGCTACCCGCTGGTGGTGCGTCCGTCCTACGTTCTCGGCGGCCGCGCGATGGAAATCGTCTACGACGAAATCGACCTGCGTCGCTACTTCCAGACCGCCGTCAGCGTCTCTAACGATGCGCCGGTGCTGCTGGACCGCTTCCTTGACGATGCGGTTGAAGTCGACGTCGATGCGATCTGCGACGGCGAAATGGTGCTGATTGGCGGCATCATGGAGCATATCGAGCAGGCGGGCGTGCACTCCGGCGACTCCGCGTGTTCGCTGCCGGCCTACACCCTGAGCCAGGAAATTCAGGACGTGATGCGCGAGCAGGTGCAGAAGCTGGCCTTTGAGCTGCAGGTGCGCGGCCTGATGAACGTGCAGTTTGCGGTCAAAAACAACGAAGTCTACCTGATTGAAGTCAACCCGCGCGCGGCGCGTACCGTCCCGTTCGTCTCGAAAGCCACCGGCGTACCGCTGGCAAAAGTCGCGGCGCGCGTGATGGCCGGGAAAACGCTGGCTCAGCAGGGCGTCACGAAAGAGATCATCCCACCGTACTATTCAGTGAAAGAGGTGGTGCTGCCGTTTAACAAATTCCCGGGCGTCGACCCGCTGTTAGGGCCAGAAATGCGCTCTACCGGTGAAGTCATGGGCGTAGGCCGCACCTTCGCGGAAGCGTTCGCCAAGGCGCAGCTGGGCAGCAACTCGACGATGAAGAAACAGGGACGCGCGCTGCTCTCCGTTCGCGAAGGCGACAAAGAGCGCGTGGTGGATCTGGCGGCAAAACTGCTGAAGTTTGGTTTCGAGCTGGATGCGACCCACGGTACCGCGATTGTGCTGGGCGAAGCCGGCATCAACCCGCGTCTGGTGAACAAGGTGCATGAAGGCCGTCCGCACATTCAGGACCGCATCAAGAATGGCGAATACACCTACATCATCAACACCACCGCGGGCCGCCAGGCGATTGAAGACTCCAAGCTGATTCGCCGCAGCGCCCTGCAATACAAAGTGCACTACGACACCACGCTGAACGGCGGTTTCGCGACCGCAATGGCGCTGAATGCCAATGCGATGGAAAAAGTGACCTCGGTGCAGGAAATGCACGCGCAGATTAAAAAGTAATATTATCTGCCAGTAAAAGCGCCTCCGGTGGCCACGCCGGAGGCGCTTTTTTTTGCGTGACGATAAGCCTGGGCGGAATAAAGTGACGCTCCCCTCGGCGCTGAACGTCGAACAAAAACAGGGGGATCGGCGTTAACAGGCCACTTCGGAGAGTTCTGGTTTTCTCTCGCCGGACAGTCAGCTAGCCTAAAGTGGTTAGGGTGATAATGAATATGACTTAGAGCCTATCCCAGTAGGCGTTATTGGCGCAGCCAGTTTGGATACGGACAGCGCGGAGAAACCGGAGCGTACACGTAGTACGTGAGGATTTCGAGCACTGCCCAGGTCCAAAATGGCAAGTGAAATAGTCCTAATGGGATAGGCTCTTAATAACGGGAGAGAAACACCATGCACAACAAGCCCCTCACCGCTGCTATCTTCGCCGCTGCCGCACTGTTCACCGTGGCCGGCTGTTCATCTAATCAGTCGCTAAAAACGACCGACGGAAAAACCATTGTCACCGATGGCAAACCGCAGGTGGATGACGACACAGGCCTGGTGTCTTACAAAAACGCGGAAACCGGCCGCACCGAGCAGATCAATCGCGATCAGGTTAAGTCCATGGACGAACTGGATAACTAAGCGTTATCCACGGCCCCGTACCGCGGGGTCACGCTTGCCTGACCGATCCTCGCCCTGAACGAGAGATAAATCACACTTATCACTGTAAGCGGTTCGATTAACTGTCTACACTCTTGCTGATTACAACAAGAGCTAACGCAGGCTAATCAATGATCCTCATAATTTATGCGCACCCTTATCCGCAGCACTCGCATGCGAATAAGCGGATGCTTGAGCAGGCAGGGACGCTTGACGGCGTCGAGATACGCTCTCTCTATCAACTTTACCCCGATTTCAATATCGATATCGCTGCCGAGCAGGCGGCGCTGGCCCGTGCCGATCTGGTCATCTGGCAGCATCCGATGCAGTGGTACAGCGTGCCGCCGCTGCTCAAGCTGTGGATGGACAAAGTGCTGGCGCACGGCTGGGCATACGGGCACAACGGTATCGCGCTGCGCGGTAAATCGCTGATGTGGGCGGTGACCACCGGCGGCGGCGAAAGCCATTTTGATATTGGTTCCTTTCCCGGTTTCGACGTCCTGGCGCAGCCGCTGCAGGCGACCGCGCTGTATTGCGGCATGAAATGGCTGCCGCCGTTCGCGATGCATTGCACTTTTATCTGCGATGACGAAACCCTTCAGGCGCAGGCGCGCCACTACCGTCAACGTTTAATCGAATGGCAGGAGGCGCACAATAATGGATAGCCATACGCTGATACAGGCGCTGATCTATTTAGGATCCGCCGCGCTGATCGTGCCCATTGCCGTACGCCTTGGGCTGGGGTCGGTGCTCGGCTACCTAATTGCCGGATGTATTATTGGCCCGTGGGGGCTGCGGCTGGTCACCGACGCCGAGTCGATTTTGCACTTCGCGGAAATCGGCGTGGTGCTGATGCTTTTCGTTATCGGTCTTGAGCTCGATCCCCAGCGGCTGTGGAAACTGCGCGCCTCGGTGTTCGGCGGCGGGGCGCTGCAGATGGTCGTCTGCGGCGTGCTGATTGGCCTGTTCTGCATGTCGCTGGGTCTGCGCTGGCAGGTTGCCGAACTGATTGGCATGACCCTGGCGCTCTCCTCAACGGCGATCGCTATGCAGGCGATGAACGAACGTAACCTGACGGTTACCCAGCTGGGCCGCAGCGCCTTTGCGGTGCTGCTGTTCCAGGATATCGCGGCCATTCCTCTGGTGGCGATGATCCCGCTGCTGGCGGCGAGCGGCGGCTCGACGACGCTGGGCGCGTTTGCGCTCTCGGCCCTGAAAGTAGCGGGCGCGCTGGCGCTGGTGGTGGCGCTCGGACGCTATCTGACCCGGCCGATGCTGCGTTTTGTCGCGCGCTCCGGCCTGCGTGAAGTCTTCAGCGCCGTGGCGCTGTTCCTGGTGTTTGGCTTCGGGCTGCTGCTGGAAGAGGTCGGGCTGTCGATGGCGATGGGGGCCTTCCTCGCCGGCGTGCTGCTGGCGAGCTCGGAGTACCGCCACGCCCTGGAGAGCGATATTGAACCGTTTAAGGGCCTGCTGCTGGGGCTGTTTTTTATCGGCGTCGGGATGTCTATCGACTTCGGTACCCTGGTGACCCATCCGCTGCGGATCCTGATTCTGCTGGTGGGATTCCTGGTGATTAAATCCCTGATGCTGTGGCTGATCGCCCGGCCGTTAGGCGTTCCGCGCGCCCAGCGCCGCTGGTTTGCGGTGCTGCTGGGGCAGGGGAGCGAATTCGCCTTTGTGGTCTTCGGCGCGGCGCAGATGGCCGATGTCCTGGACGGCGAATGGGCGAAGGCGCTGACCCTCGCGGTGGCGCTATCAATGGCGGCCACGCCAATCCTGCTGGTGCTGCTGACCCGCCTGGAGAAATCCGCCAGCGGCCAGGAGCGCGAAGCCGATGAAATTGACGAAGAGCAGCCGCGGGTGATTATCGCCGGCTTTGGCCGTTACGGGCAGATCGCCGGCCGCGTACTGCTCTCCAGCGGGGTGAAGATGGTGATTCTCGATCACGATCCTGACCACGTCGACACCCTGCGTAAATTTGATATGAAGGTGTTCTACGGCGATGCGACGCGGGTGGACCTGCTGGAGTCGGCGGGGGCGGAAAAGGCGGAAGTGCTGATTAACGCCATCGACGATCCGCAGACGAACCTGCAGCTGGCGGAGCTGGCAAAAGAGCATTTCCCGCATCTGCAGATCATCTCCCGCGCCCGCGATGTCGATCATTACATCAAGCTGCGCCAGGCCGGGGTCGAAGCGCCGGAGCGTGAAACCTTCGAAGCGGCGCTGAAGTCCGGACGCATGACGCTGGAGGCGCTGGGCCTGGGCGCCTACGAGGCCCGCGAACGGGCCGATCTGTTCCGCCGTTTCAATCTGCAAATGGTGGAAGAGATGGTGGCGATGGCGGAAAACGACGCGGCTTCCCGGGTGGCGGTATTCAAGCGCACCAGCGATATGCTGACCGGCATTATCAACGAAGACCGCAATCATTTATCGCTGGTTCAGCGTCACGGCTGGCAAGGAACGGAAGAGGGACGGCATACCGGTGACATCGCCGATGAGCCGCAAAATAAGCCCTCGGCATAAGGGAGAATTCAGGGTGTTACGTTAGCTTTACAAGTAACATTTTGTTTTCAATTTAAATCCTGCCTGGCGGCTCACGGGGCTTACGTGGGCTCGCCAGCAAATCTTAAAATTTTCTGATTCTTTACTCTTCGCCCAGTCGACGAAGTATTACGCTTTCCGTATAGTGGCGACAATTTTTTGCATTCGGGAATTATTCAATGATCAGTCTGATTGCGGCGTTAGCGGTAGATCGCGTCATTGGTATGGAAAACGCCATGCCATGGAATCTGCCTGCCGATCTCGCCTGGTTTAAGCGCAATACCTTAAACAAACCGGTAGTGATGGGACGTCTTACCTGGGAATCCATCGGTCGTCCGTTACCGGGGCGTAAAAATATCGTGATTAGCAGCCAGCCCGGCACCGACGATCGCGTGCAGTGGGTCAAATCGGTAGATGAAGCCATTGCCGCCTGCGGCGACGTGGAAGAGATGATGGTGATCGGCGGCGGACGCGTGTACGAGCAGTTCCTGCCGAAAGCGCACAAGCTCTATCTGACCCATATTGATGCGGAAGTGGAAGGGGATACCCACTTCCCGGATTACGATCCGGATGAGTGGGAGTCGGTATTCAGCGAGTTCCACGATGCCGATGCGCAGAATTCCCATAGCTACTGCTTCGAGATTCTGGAGCGCCGCTAAGGTTTTCCCCGGTGACGTTCGCTCACCGGGGTGACTCTCTTCAGGAGGCGATCGCCTCGCCTTCATCAAGATTGCTCTGCCGGTTCGATCGCTGCGTGAAGTACGTTTTATCTTCCCAGCGCAGGCAGGTCAGATCGCCGCCCCAGCAGCAGCCGGTATCCAGCGCGTAAATCCCTTCCGGCGTGCCTTTCCCTTCCAGCGAAGCCCAATGACCGAAGGCAATGCTGTACTCGCTGGCCACCGGCCCGGGAATAGCAAACCACGGCTTGAGCGGCGCGGGCGCGTTTTCCGGCGCCTCCTTGGCGTACATATCCAGCTGCCCGTTCGGGAAGCAGTAGCGCATGCGGGTAAAGGCGTTGGAGATAAAGCGCAGGCGCGCCAGGCCGCTGAGTTCGTTGCTCCAGTTGTTCGGCATATCGCCGTACATCGCATCAAGGAAGAACGGATAGGAGTCGCTGGCAAGTACGGCTTCCACATCGCGGGCGCACTGTTTGGCGGTTTCCAGATCCCACTGCGGGGTGATCCCGGCATGGGCCATGACCAGCTTTTTCTCTTCATCGATTTGCATCATCGGCTGACGACGCAGCCAGTTGAGCAGATCGTCGGCGTCCGGCGCCTCAAGCAGCGATTTCAGCCGATCCTTGGGTTTATTGCGGCTAATGCCCGCAAAGACCGCCAGCAGGTGCAGGTCATGATTGCCCAGGACGAGGCGTACGCTATCGCCAAGCTGTTTCACGAAACGCAGTACTTCGAGCGAACCGGGACCGCGCGCGACCAGGTCGCCCGTGAGCCACAGCGTATCAGTCTCAGGGTTAAACTCCACCTGCTCTAATAATGCGATCAGTTCATCGTAGCAACCGTGAACGTCGCCAATAAGGTATGTAGACATGTTTTAATGGATGAGAGTGGGTACTGCGAGACGGAAAACAGGGATTTCGATGGTGAACGGCGCGCCGTTCACATCGATCATCGCATAATGTCCCTGCATGGTGCCCAGCGGCGTTTCAATGACCGCGCCGCTGGTATATTGATATTCGCCGCCGGCCGGAATATGCGGCTGCTCGCCGACCACGCCTTCACCCTGGACTTCGGTCTCACGACCGTGGCCGTTGGTGATAAGCCAGTAGCGGCCAAGAAGCTGAACCTGCGTCCGCCCCAGATTGCGAATGGTCACGGTATAAGCGAAGACGTAGCGCTCTTCTTGCGGAGAAGATTGCGATTCGATGTAGACGCTTTGCACCTGTACACAAACTCGGGGCGAATTAATCATGGTTAGCTCTCCTTGGTGGGCGCGTTCTCAGATAACCAGTTAGCTAGCTGACAGTACTGCGCTACGGAAATATTCTCTGCGCGCTTCGCCGGATCGATGCCCAGTTCGGTCAGAACCTCAACGCTGAACAGGTTGCCGAGACTGTTGCGGATCGTTTTCCGACGCTGGTTAAAGGCTTCCGTCGTGATACGGCTCAGTACGCGCACTTCTTTCACCGGATGCGGCAGCGTGCGGTAAGGCACCAGACGCACCACGGCGGAATCGACTTTAGGCGGCGGCGTAAAGGCGCTCGGCGGAACTTCAAGCACCGGAATGATCTGGCAGTAGTACTGCGCCATTACGCTTAACCGACCATACGCCTTACTGTTCGGCCCGGCAACCAGGCGATTGACGACCTCTTTTTGCAGCATAAAGTGCATATCGGCAATGGCATCAGTATAGCTGAACAGATGGAACATCAGCGGGGTCGAGATGTTGTACGGCAGGTTGCCGAATACGCGCAGCGGCTGGCCCATGCTCTGCGACAGCTCGCCGAAGTTCATGGTCATCGCGTCCTGCTGATAAATCGTCAGCTTAGGTCCGAGGAACGGATGCGTCTGCAGACGAGCGGCCAGGTCGCGGTCCAGCTCGATAACGGTGAGCTGGTCGAGGCGTTCACCGACCGGTTCGGTCAGCGCGGCGAGGCCGGGGCCGATTTCAACAATCGCCTGGCCTTTTTGTGGATTGATGGCCGAGACAATGCTGTCGATCACAAACTGATCGTTGAGAAAGTTTTGCCCGAAGCGCTTACGGGCTAAGTGGCCCTGATGGACTCGATTATTCATTGAGTATTAACAATCATTTTAATGGCGAGATTAAGCGCCGTGATAAAACTGCCGACTTCCGCTTTCCCCTGGCCCGCAAGTTCAAGCGCGGTGCCGTGGTCAACGGAAGTGCGAATAAATGGTAAACCGAGCGTAATGTTCACGCCGCGGCCAAAGCCCTGGTATTTTAGCACGGGCAGGCCCTGATCGTGATACATCGCGAGTACCGCATCGGCATGGTCGAGGTATTTCGGCTGAAACAGGGTATCCGCCGGCAGCGGGCCGCTGAGATTCATCCCCTTCGCGCGCATCTCTTCGAGCACCGGAATGATGGTATCGATCTCTTCCGTCCCCATATGGCCGCCTTCGCCCGCGTGCGGGTTCAGGCCGCAAACCAGCACGTGCGGGTTGCTGATACCAAATTTGGTTCGCAGATCGTGATCCAGGATAGTGATGATTTCCCGCAGCAGCTCAGGGGTAATCGCATCGCTTATCGCTTTTAGCGGCAGGTGAGTGGTCACCAGCGCCACGCGCAGCGCTTCGGTCGCCAGCATCATCACCACTTTACTGGCCTGCGAGCGCTCTTCAAAGAACTCGGTATGACCGGTAAAGGCGATCCCCGCATCGTTAATAATGCCCTTGTGCACCGGCCCGGTAATCAGCGCGGCGAATTCGCCGTTCAGGCAGCCATCGCAGGCGCGGGCCAGCGTTTCCACCACGTAGCTGCCGTTGCTGACGTTGAGCACGCCCGGTTCAACCGGCGCGTTGAGCGCGACGGGGAGAAGGGTCAGGGTGCCTGCACGCTGCGGCGTAGCGGGAGCGGTGGGGTTGTATGGCAGAAGCGATAAAGGAAGACCGAGCAGGTTCGCCCGGTCAGACAGCAGAGCGCCATCGGCGCAGATCACCAGCTCTACCGGCCAGTCGCGCTGCGCAAGCTGCACAACGAGGTCGGGGCCAATCCCGGCGGGTTCACCGGGAGTGATAACAACTCGATTCATACACGTCATCCTTCAGGCGGTCTCTTACTGGCTGCGCTTCGTCGCCCCCGTCAGAGACCGGGGCGATTTGCTCAGCCGCCTCGATACACCCTGAGCGATGTTGTGTATGAGGCTAATGCAATTAGTTGCTCAGAACCTTCACGTAGGCGCTGGCGCGCTGTTCCTGCATCCAGGTCGCCGCTTCTTCAGAGAACTTACGGTTCATCAGCATGCGGTAAGCGCGATCTTTCTGCGCGGCGTCGGTTCTGTCGACGTTGCGGGTATCCAGCAGCTCAATCAGGTGCCAGCCGAAGGAGGAGTGAACCGGAGCGCTGGTCTGGCCTTTATTGAGGCGCAGAATGGCGTCGCGGAAGGCCGGATCGAAGATATCCGGCGTCGCCCAGCCTAAATCACCGCCCTGGTTGGCAGAGCCCGGATCTTCAGAGAACTCTTTTGCCGCTTTGGCAAAGGTGGTTTTTCCACTCTTAATATCAGCCGCGATCTGCTCCAGCTTCGCCCGAGCCTGATCGTCGTTCATGATCGGCGACGGTTTCAGCAGGATATGGCGAGCGTGAACTTCGGTCACGGAGATGTTCTGGCTGCCGCCGCGCATATCGTTAATTTTCAGGATATGGAAGCCCACGCCGGAACGTATCGGGCCGACGATATCGCCTTTTTTCGCGGTGCTCAGCGCCTGGGCGAAGATGCCCGGCAGTTCCTGAATCCGGCCCCAGCCCATCTGGCCGCCTTTCAGCGCCTGCTGGTCGGCAGAGTAGGTGATAGCCAGTTTGCCAAAGTCCGCGCCGCTGCGCGCCTGCTGAACCACTGAATTGGCCTGATCCTGAGCCTCCGCCACCTGCTCGGACGTTGGGTTTTCCGGCAGCGGGATCAGAATGTGGCTGAGATTCAGCTCGGTGCTGGCGTCGTTCTGATCGCCAATCTGTTTGGCCAGGGTTTCAACTTCCTGCGGCAGAACGGTGATACGACGACGGACTTCGTTGTTACGTACTTCCGAAATCAGCATCTCTTTACGAATTTGATTACGGTAGGTGCTGTAGTTGATACCGTCATAGGCCAGACGGCTGCGCATCTGATCCATGGTCATGTTGTTTTGTTTGGCGATGTTGGCGATGGCCTGGTCGAGCTGATCGTCAGAGATCTTCACGCCCATTTTCTGGCCCATCTGCAGGACAATCTGGTCCATGATCAGACGCTCAAGGATCTGATGACGCAGGGTGGCGTCATCCGGCAGCTGCTGCCCGGCCTGGCCGGCGTTCAGTTTTACCGATTGCATCAAGCCATCGACGTCGCTTTCAAGAACAACGCCATTATTGACGACAGCCGCTACTTTATCGACAACCTGTGGGGCAGCGAAACTGGTATTCGCGATCATGGCGATACCGAGAAGCAGCGTTTTCCAGTTCTTCATACTTTTTCCATTTCAATTAACCGCAATTGCGGATTACGTGTAAACCAGCCACATCACAGGGAGCTCTGGTACGGTAAAATGTTCGAACGCAGCATCTGCTGGGTGCCGAGACCGTAGTTGGAGCTCAGGCCGCGCAGCTCAATGTTAAAGCCGAAGGTGTTGTCGTATTTGCTTTCGCTGCTGCTGTTATCCCAGCCGTTGATCTTACGTTCATAGCCGACGCGGATAGCGTAGCAGCAGGAGCTATACTGAACCCCTAACATCTGGTTCGCTGACTTTCTGGTATTCGTGTCGTAGTAATAAGCGCCGACGACTGCCCAACGATCGACGATTGGCCAGCTGGCGGTCATCCCCACCTGCGAGATACCATCTTTGTACTGCTTAGCGGTGGAATAAGACGGCAGGGTCGCCTGAATGTATTCCGGGCTCGCATAACGATAGTTAAGTTGTACTAAACGGTTTTCGTCGCGACGGTATTCCACGGTTCCGCTGCCGGTTGCGACGTTATCCAGACGCGTATCGTACTGAATTCCCCCGCGTAAACCCCAGTCATCGGCGATGCGCCAGTAGGTATCGCCAGCCCATACCAGTGAACCTCGCGTGTCGTTGTTCTCCCAGTTGATGTTGTCGTCACCGGTACGTGCCTCGGTGAAATAGTAGATTTGACCAACGGAAATATTAAAACGTTCAACGGCGGCGGCATCATAAACGCGAGATGTGACGCCGGTGGAGACCTGGTTGGCGGAAGCGATACGGTCGAGGCCGCTATAGGTACGGTCGCGGAACAGGCCGCTGTAGTCCGACTGCAGCAGGGTTGAGTCGTAGCTGCCGATCTTGCTCTGGTCACGATAGGGGATATACAGATACTGCATCCGCGGCTCAAGCGTCTGAGTATAGTTCTCCTGCATATCGCGCTCGAAAACCATTTTACCATCGACTTTAAACTGCGGCATGACGCGGTTAACGGAGTCTTTGTAATCGGTACCGTTGGCCGCGTTGTAGTCATCAAGGTTGCTTTGCTGGTAATGGGTTGCCAGCAGTTTTGCCTCAGTATTGATGCTTCCCCAGCCGTTAGACAGCGGCAGATTGATGGTTGGCTCGAAGTGAACGCGCGTTGCTTCCGGCATTCTGCTGTTCGAGTTAACAAAATGCACCGCCTGGCCATAAAGATGGGTATCAAACGGGCCGACATCGTTCTGGTAGTAGTTCACGTCCAGCTGCGGCTCGGCGGAATAGGCGTTGCTTGAGTCGCGGTTAAAGACCTGGAACTGCTTGGTCGATACGGTGGCGTCAAAGTTCTGATTCGCGTAGCCGGCGCTGAGCTTCTGCGTCGCGTAGCCATCGGTACTGGAACCGTATTTAGAGCTGAAGTCGTTAAAGTAGTCCGGGTCGCTGACTTTGGTGTAGTCGGCGTTGAAGCGCCACACCTGGTCTACGACGCCAGAATGGTTCCAGTAGAACAGCCAGCGGCGGCTATTGCTGTCGCCGGAGTGATCGTCCTGGTAAATTTTATCCGAAGGCAGGTAGTCGAACTCGATTAAGCCGGTTCCTGCTTTGGTCAGATAGCGGAATTCGTTCTCCCACATGACGCCGCCGCGCTTGCTCATATAGTGCGGCGTCAGCGTGGCGTCGAAGTTCGGGGCGATGTTCCAGTAGTAAGGAAGATAGAACTCGACGCCGTTTTTGGTGCTGTATTTGGCGTTGGGGATCAGGAAGCCCGAACGACGCTTGTCGCCCACCGGCAGCTGCAGGTAGGGACTATAAAAAATCGGTACGGAACCGAGCTTGAAGCGGGCGTTCCAGATCTCAGCGACCTGTTCTTCGCGGTCGTGGATGACTTCACTGCCGACCACGCTCCAGGTGTCAGAGCCCGGCAAACAGGAGGTGAAGCTGCCGTTTTCTAAGATGGTATAGCGGTTTTCACCGCGCTGTTTCATCAGGTCAGCGGTACCGCGCCCCTGACGGCCAACCATTTGGTAATCGCCCTGCCAGACGTTGGTATCTTTGGTGTTCAGATTCGACCAGGCTTTCGGCCCTTTGAGGATCACCTGATTGTCATCATAGTGAACGTTGCCGAGGGCGTCGACCGTGCGCACCGGCTGCGGCTGGCCCGCGGCCTGCTGCTGGTGAAGCTGCACTTCATCGGCCTGCAGTCGGCTGTTCCCCTGATTGATATCAACGTTGCCGGTAAATACGGCGTTATCAGGATAGTTGCCTTTCGCATGATCGGCATCGATCGTCACCGGCAGGTCGTTGGGTTTCCCTTCAACCAAAGGACGATTGTAGCTTGGTACGCCAAGCATACACTGCGTGGCGAGATCGGCAGCGAGGCCCTGTTGGCTATACAAGGCGCTGGCAATCATGGTGGCCAGGAGGCTGGGAATACGTTTTTTCATACGTTGTATTTGTTGTTCCGTCATCGTGTGGCAGCGGCTTGCAAACGGTCAGAGCCTAACGTACTCGTCTAAATCGCGCTAGTGTTAATCCTGCCCGTTTCGAGTCCGAGCGTTAGGCACCGTGTAGAATGACGAGTATGATAAAGCAAATTATAGGCTATGTCCCACAATTGACCGAGGCGTAAACGCTTTGTAACGTGCGGTCAGATATAGCTTAACTGGCGGCAGAGAGATTGGGGAGTCTATGCAGTATTTGGGTAAAATAATTGGCGTTGCGGTTGCGTTGATGATGGGCGGCGGCTTTTGGGGCGTGGTGCTGGGCTTCTTAATCGGACATATGTTTGACCGCGCGCGCAGCCGCCGGCTGAACGTCTTTGCCAATCAGCAGGAGCGCCAGTCGCTGTTCTTCTCGACGACGTTTGAAGTGATGGGGCATCTGACCAAATCGAAAGGGCGCGTTACCGAAGCCGATATTCAGGTCGCCAATTTGCTGATGGATCGCATGAACCTGCACGGCGAAGCGCGTACCGCGGCCCAGCACGCGTTTCGCGTAGGGAAATCAGATGATTACCCGCTGCGGGAGAAAATGCGCCAGCTGCGCAGCGTCTGCTTTGGGCGTTTTGATTTAATTCGGATGTTTCTGGAAATTCAGCTGCAGGCGGCTTTCGCCGACGGCGAACTGCATCCCAACGAACGTGACGTGCTGTTTGTGATTGCCGACGAGCTGGGCATCTCCCGCGCTCAGTTCGAACAGTTCCTGCGCATGATGCAGGGCGGGGCACAGTTTGGCGGCGGTTCGCAGCAGCAATCTTACGGCCAGCGCGGCGGCAACGCCGGCTGGCAGCAGGCGCAGCGCGGGCCAACCCTTGAAGATGCCTGCAATGTGCTGGGCGTCAAAGCGACCGACGATGCCGCCACCGTCAAGCGCGCCTATCGTAAGCTGATGAGCGAGCACCATCCGGATAAGCTGGTGGCGAAAGGGCTACCGCCGGAAATGATGGAGATGGCTAAGCAGAAAGCGCAGGAGATCCAGAAAGCCTGGGAGCTGATTAAAGAGCAGCGCGGCTTCTAAACGACCGGCCTCTCCCGGGCGGGAGAGGCGTCACGATGCGCCGGCGGCGCGGCGGTACATACGCCGCGGATGGCCAATCTTGCCGTACAGCATTTCCACCTCCAGAAAGCCGATTTCCACGCAGTGCTCCAGATAGCGACGGGCCGTGGTTTTGCTCAAGCCAGCCTCGCTCACCACGTCATCAACCGAAAAGCAGCGCTCTTCTTCGCCGGTAAACAGGCTCTGCACCAGCGCCAGCGTTTTTTCTTCAATGCCTTTACTGCCGCTATCGGCTCGGTAGTTTTTAGCCTGTAGCTGATACAGCGAATCCACGTTCTGCTGGTCGACGATCTTCCATTCGCGCTGCTGATCGTAGAACTGCACGAACCGTTCAAGGGACTGGCTCAGGCGCTTCCATGATACCGGCTTAAGAATGTAGTCGAAGGCGCCGTTGCGGATTGCCTGGCTACAGGTTTCCATGTCGCTGGCGGCGGTGATAAAGATCACCGAGCAGTTAGCATGGGCCATAATAGGGTCGTTCATCAGGGTGACCCCTTTGCCGTCCGGCAGGTAGTTATCCAGCAGCACCAGCTGCGGCGGTCTGGCGTTGAGTATCTGCCGCGCCTGGGCGAGAGAGGCCGCCGTGCCGGTCAGCCGCATGCGCGGGTGTTTCTGGATAAGCTCGGCGTGCAGCCGCGCCAGTTCGCTTTCATCTTCAACGATCAGGACATCGACCAGGTCATGATGCATAGGGCGTCTCTTCTTGCGGATGGGCTGGCCCGCTGGCGGGAATAAACAGCGTGAAAATCGCCCCGCGCGGCGCGTTGTCGGCCACTTCAATCGTGCCGCCAGCCTGGGTGACATAGCGCTCAATAAGATACAGTCCAATACCGTGATCGCCGCGGGTTTTGGTGGTGACGCCGCGCTCAAATATATGCTCGCGGATCTCCGGACGAATACCGACGCCGCGATCGGCGACTTCAATCATTAATTCCCGGGCGTTGAGCTGAATCAGGATCTCGACCGGTTCGTGCGGCAGTTCAGCGCGCTGGGTGGCTTCAATGGCGTTATCCAGCAGATTACCGATGATAGAGATAAGCTCGGACTCCATCAACGACGGCAGCGGGCGGTCGATGCGGCAGGCCGGGTCAAAGCTCAGCTCAACCCCTTTTTCCCGCGCGCGGGCGGCTTTACCCAGCAGCAGGCCGCACAGCGTCGGCGAATTAAAGTGCGATGAAATAAAGTCCAGCAGCTCCTGGGCATGCTCCGACTGCGCCTGAATATAGCGAATCGCCTCATCATAGTGGCCCATATGCAGCAGGCCGGAGAGGGTCGTCATCCGGTTGAGCTGTTCATGGCGCATGATGCGCAGATTATCAACGTAGCGTTTTACCTGGCTGAGCTGGGCGCTCAGGGAGTTGATTTCATCGCGGTCGCGGAAGGTGATCACCCAGCCCTGGAGCGCATTCTCCAGCATGATTCGCACCCGGCTGGCGAGTACCGTCAGCTGATTAAAACGGCACAGCTCGTCGTGGGTATCGCTTTCGAACATCTCTCCGCCGGCGAAAAACGGCTGCGGCGTAATGACGCTATCGATAGACTTACCGCGCAGCTGGTGCGCGGGCTGGCTCAGTCCGAGCAGGCTGCGGGCGGCGTGGTTTATCACTTCAATACGCCGGTGATGGTCAATCACAATCACCCCTTCGTATATCGACTCCATCATCGCTTTTTGCTGACGCACCAGCAGGCCGATTTCCCGCGGCTCCAGCGAGAAAATTTGTTTTTTAATGCTGCGGGTGAAGTACCAGGAGAAGATAAACAGCGCGATAAGCAGCAGCACCGCGGCGATGAAGATATTGATGACTTTTGCCAGCGTGATGCTGTCGAGATAGCTGGTGAGGTAGCCGACGGAGACAATGCCAACGACCCGACCCGCGTCATCGAAAATGGGCGCTTTGCTGCGCAGGGAAATACCGAGTCCCCCTTTGCGGATGGTGGTCGTGCTTTTCCCCTCAAGTACCGGCTGGTTATCGCCGCCAACCAGCCGCGTGCCGACCCACTCCGGATGGACAGAGTGAAACAGATGCACGCCCCGCTTATCGCCAATGACGATAAAACTGGCGTCGCTGTGGGCGGCGATATTTTGCATAAAGGGCTTTATCGCCAGCGCGTCTTCACGCGCCACCTGCTGACGTAAATCCGGCATCAGCGCGATTTCTTCTGCCTGTATTTTCGCGCGGGCGCTCATTTCCTGATAAAGCTGATGGCTGGCGTCGAAATAGTAATACACGCCCAGCAGCGCAAACAGCACTGAGAAAAAAGCGACCAGCGAAATGAACAGCTTAAACTGAAATGAAACCTTCATAAGTATAATGCACAGTATCAGGGATACGGCAGCGTATCATTTTTTCGCTGCCGGCATCGTGGCTGAGGGAAACCGGTGAACGTCACAAGAGCGTCCGGGAACCAGAATTATCCGCTGGCGGGGAATTTATCAAGGTTAATCAGGCGCTGGATTTAAAAACCTTAAAAACCACGGCAATAAATCAGAGCGGTTTCACAATAATAATAGAAACCATAAAAACCATAGTGACCATTAAAACTTCTTTTTTAATCTGCCGATCCTCACATTAACTCCGCGCGTGGCCCTCTAACCTGAAAAGTAATAATAACCAGAGGGCTTAATTATGAGCACCACAGACAATGCATTCTCTGCAACCATCGACCCTATTAATACGCCGAAACCCGCGCTTAAGCAGCGCTGGTGGCATATCCTCGATAACTGGAAAGTCGGTATTATCCCGCTGCCGCTCTTTTTGCTGGCCGGCGGCCTGATCGCGCTGGACTGCCTGGGCGGCAAGCTGCCGAGCGATATCGTCGTGATGGTAGCGACGCTGGCCTTTTTCGGCTTTGCCTGCGGCGAATTCGGTAAACGGCTGCCGGTACTCGGCAAGCTCGGCGCGGCGGCCATCTGCGCGACCTTTATCCCTTCTGCGCTGGTGCATTACGGCCTGCTGCCGGAGGTGGTGGTGGAATCGACCACTAAATTCTATAAGTCGACCAACATTCTTTATCTTTATATCTGCTGCATTATCGTCGGCAGCATTATGAGCATGAACCGCACCACGCTGATTCAGGGCTTTCTGCGGATTTTCTTCCCGATGCTGTGCGGCGAAATCGTCGGCATGGTGGTCGGCGTCGGCGTCGGTACCGCGCTGGGGCTGGAGCCGTTTCAGGTGTTCTTCTTTATCGTCCTGCCGATCATGGCCGGTGGCGTCGGCGAGGGGGCGATCCCGCTGTCGATTGGCTACGCCGCGCTGATGCATATGGATCAGGGCGTGGCGCTTGGGCGCGTGCTGCCGATGGTGATGCTGGGCAGCCTGACGGCGATCGTTATCTCCGGCTGTTTGAACCAACTGGGCAAGCGTTTCCCGCATTTGACCGGGGAGGGGCAGCTGATGCCGAACCGCCGCAACGAGACGCATCGCGAAACGCCCGCCGAGGGCAAAATGGACGTGACGACGCTGGCCTCCGGCGCGCTGCTGGCGGTGCTGCTCTATATGCTGGGTATGCTGGGGCAGAAGACCATCGGCCTGCCCGCGCCGGTGGGCATGCTGTTCCTCGCGGTGCTGCTGAAGCTGGTGAACGGCGTCTCTCCGCGCCTGCAGGAGGGCTCGCAGATGGTGTATAAGTTCTTCCGCACGGCGGTCACCTATCCGATTCTGTTTGCCGTCGGCGTGGCGATCACCCCGTGGCAGGAGCTGGTCAACGCCTTTACCGTGACCAATTTGCTGGTGATTATCAGCACCGTAACGGCGCTGGTGGCGACCGGTTTCCTGGTCGGCAAAAAGATTGGCATGTACCCGATTGACGTGGCGATTGTCTCCTGCTGCCAGAGCGGTCAGGGCGGTACCGGCGACGTGGCGATTCTGACCTCCGGCAACCGCATGAACCTGATGCCGTTCGCGCAGATCGCAACCCGGATCGGCGGCGCGATTAATGTTTCGCTGGGTCTGCTGTTCCTCAGTCACTTTCTGGCCTGATTTAACTTTTTTATAACCGCTAAGTCTGCTTTTTCGTGCTAAATGGCGCAGAAAATATCTGCGCCCCGTCTCCAAAACAGGGATCGTTTAGCGATACAATCAGCGCCATTATTCGCGACTGCGACGGCAGCCTGTCCGCTGCCTTTTATTAAGTGAGGAGAGAAACAAATGTCAGTCGATACTCTCGCCCGTGAGGGCGTAAGCATGGAAGCGCTGCTGGCGGCGAAAGAGCAGCGCGCCGCGCGCCAGGCCGACTGGTTAGCCCATTATCAGCGGCCGGTGATTTCGCTGACCCTGGTGACGCCGGGCGCGGTGAAAGACAGCATTCGCTACCGTAATATGATGGGGGTGGCGCTGCAGGCCTGCGATCAGATGCTGTGGAAACACCGCTGGCAGACGCTGGATCGCCAGGTGCTGTGGCTGCCGACCGGGCCGGAAGCGCTGTGGTGCGTCGATCACGCCGCCAGTGAAATCAAAGCCTTCTGTACCGATCTTGAGCATACCCATCCGCTGGGACGCCTGTGGGATATTGACGTCATTTGCCCGAAAAATGGCCTGGTTGGCCGTCAGTCAATGGGGGAGAACCAGCGCCGCTGCCTGCTGTGCGACGAGCCCGCGCACGCCTGCGCGCGCAGCCGCCGTCATGACACCGGGCAGGTTGTGGCCCGCGTTGAGCAGATGATTGATGCGTGGTTTGCCCGCGACTGACGTCCGTTTTCCGCGGCATTGATGAGCGAGGAGTAGCCCGGGTGAGCCGCTGGCGGCACGACCCGGGACAGAGAGGTACGGTCAGAAGTCGATCGGCGCGCGAAACGTCATCGTATTACCGAAAGCGGGGTGGGTGATGGTCAGCGTTTCGGCGTGCAGCAGCAGACGCGGCGCCATGGCCAGCGCTTCCGGCGACGCATAAAAGCGGTCGCCAAGAATCGGATGGCCCAGCGCCAGCATATGCACGCGCAGCTGATGCGAACGCCCGGTAATCGGCTTCAGGCGCACGCGGGCGGTGTTGTCCGCCGCCAACTCCAGCACTTCATACTCGGTTTGCGCCGCTTTGCCGGTTTCGTAACACACCTTCTGCTTTGGCCGGTTCGGCCAGTCGCAAATCAGCGGTAAATCCACCAGACCCTCGGTTTTCTCCGGATGCCCCCAGACGCGGGCGACGTACTGCTTTTTCGGCTCCCGTTCGCGGAACTGCCGCTTCAGCTCGCGCTCTGCCGCTTTGGTCAGGGCCACCACAATCACGCCGCTGGTCGCCATATCCAGCCGGTGCACCGACTCGGCCTGCGGGAAGTCGCGCTGAACGCGCGCCATCACGCTGTCTTTGTGCTCGGCAAGCCGGCCCGGAACGGACAACAGGCCGCTTGGCTTGTTGACCACCATAATGTGCTCATCCTGGTAGAGGATAACCAGCCAGGGATCCTGCGGCGGATTGTAGTTTTCCATCGCCATATTCGCGTTCCGTTACTGGTGGGTGACCACGATTAAGCGCAGCGCATCCAGGCGCCAGCCCGCCTGCGCCAGCGCGTCCATAACCTGCTGACGGTTGCTCTCGATAGCCGCTAGTTCATCATCGCGGATGTTCGGGTTCACGGCGCGCAGCGCTTCAAGGCGCGACAGCTCGGCCGTCAGCTTATCGTCGGCTTCTTTACGCGCGGCGTCGATCAGCGCCTGGGCCGCTTTGGCTACCTGGCCTTCGCCCTGCTGTAAAATCGCGTGGACGTCCTGCTGGACGGCGTTGACCAGCTTGCTGCCGGTGTGGCGGTTAACCGCGCTCAGCTGACGGTTGAAGCTTTCGAACTCCACCTGACCGGCGAGGTTGTTGCCGTTTTTGTCGAGCAGCATGCGCACCGGCGTCGGCGGCAGGAAGCGGTTGAGCTGCAGATGCTTCGGCGCCTGCGCTTCAACGACGTAAATCAGCTCCAGCAGCAGAGTACCTACCGGCAGCGCTTTATTCTTCAGCAGCGAAATGGTGCTGCTGCCGGTATCGCCGGAGAGGATCAGATCCAGACCGTTGATAATCAGCGGATGCTCCCAGGTGATGAACTGCGCGTCTTCGCGGGACAGGGCGACGTCACGCTCAAAGGTAATGGTGCAGCCATCTTCCGGCAGGCCCGGGAAATCCGGGACCAGCATATGGTCGGAGGGGGTCAGGACAATCAGATTCTCACCGCGATCGTCCTGGTTGATGCCGACGATATCAAACAGGTTCATGGAGAAGGCGATCAGGCTGGTGTCGTCATCCTGTTCTTCAATGCTTTCTGCAAGCTGCTGGGCTTTTTCTCCGCCGTTGGAGTGGATCTCCAGCAGGCGGTCGCGGCCCTGTTCCAGCTGCGCTTTCAGCGCTTCATGCTGCTGGCGGCAGGCTTTGATCAGGTCGTCGAAGCCGTCGGTATTTTCCGGCGTGGCAAGATAGTTGATCAGTTCGTTATGCACGCTGTCGTAGACGGTACGGCCGGTCGGGCAGGTGTGCTCGAACGCGTCCAGGCCTTCGTGATACCAGCGCACCAGCACCGACTGGGCGGTTCTTTCCAGATAGGGAACGTGGATCTGAATATCGTGAGCCTGGCCGATACGGTCAAGACGGCCGATACGCTGCTCCAGCAGATCCGGGTTGAACGGCAGGTCGAACATCACCAGATTGCTGGCGAACTGGAAGTTACGGCCTTCGGAGCCGATCTCAGAACACAGCAGCACCTGAGCGCCGGTATCTTCCTCGGCGAACCAGGCGGCGGCGCGGTCGCGTTCGATAATCGACATCCCTTCGTGGAACACCGCGGCGCGAATGCCTTCGCGCTCGCGCAGGACCTGCTCCAGCTGCAGCGCGGTGGCCGCTTTGGCGCAGATGACCAGTACTTTCTGCGAGCGGTGGCTGGTGAGATGGCCCATCAGCCATTCAACGCGCGGATCGAAGTTCCACCAGGTGCCGGTATCGCCTTCAAATTCCTGATAAATCTGCTCCGGATAGAGCATGTCGCGGGCGCGCTCTTCGGCGGTTTTGCGGGCGCCCATAATGCCGGAAACTTTAATGGCCGTCTGGTACTGGGTCGGCAGCGGCAGACGAATCGTATGCAGCTCGCGTTTCGGGAAACCTTTGACACCGTTACGGGTGTTGCGGAACAGCACGCGGCTGGTGCCGTGGCGGTCCATCAGCATCGACACCAGCTCCTGACGAGCGGCCTGGGCATCATCGCGATCGCTGTTGGCGGCCTGCAATAATGGTTCAATATCCTGTTCGCCGATCAGATCGCTCAGCGCGTTCAGATCGGCGTCGCTCAGCTTATTACCGGCCAGCAGCAGGGCGACCGCGTCGGCAACCGGACGGTAGTTCTGCTGCTCTTCAACAAACTGGGCGAAGTCGTGGAAACGGTTGGGGTCGAGCAGGCGCAGGCGGGCGAAGTGGCTCTCCATTCCCAGCTGCTCCGGCGTCGCGGTGAGCAGCAGAATGCCCGGCACGCATTCGGCCAGCTGTTCAATCGCCTGATATTCCCGGCTCGGGGCGTCTTCGCTCCAGACCAGGTGGTGCGCTTCATCAACGACCATCAGATCCCATTCGGCTTCGCACAGGTGTTCCAGGCGCTGCTTGCTGCGGCGCACGAAATCCAGCGAACAGATCACCAGCTGTTCGGTTTCGAACGGGTTAATCGCGTCGTGCTGCGCTTCGGCATAACGCTCATCGTCAAACAGCGAGAAGCGCAGGTTAAAGCGGCGCAGCATTTCCACCAGCCACTGGTGCTGCAGGGTTTCCGGGACGACGATCAGGACGCGTTCCGCGGCGCCGGAGAGCAGTTGCTGATGCAGGATCATCCCGGCTTCAATGGTTTTACCTAAACCTACTTCATCCGCCAGCAGGACGCGCGGCGCGTGGCGGCGGCCAACGTCGTGGGCGATATTCAGCTGATGCGGGATCAGGCTGGTGCGCTGGCCGCGCAGGCCGCTCCACGGCATGCGGTACTGTTCGCTCTGGAATTTACGCGCGCGATAGCGCAGGGCGAAACGATCCATACGGTCGATCTGTCCGGCGAACAGACGGTCCTGCGGTTTGCTGAAGACCAGCTTGCTGTCGAGGAGCACTTCACGCAGGGTAACGTTGGCTTCCTGGGTATCGAGGCGGGTGCCGGTGTAGGCCAGCAGACCGTTCTCTTCATTAACTTCGTCAACCTGGAGTTGCCAGCCTTCGTGGCTGGTGATGGTATCGCCCGGGTTAAACATCACGCGGGTGATTGGGGAGTCGTTGCGTGCGTACAGACGGTTTTCGCCGATGGCGGGGAAAAGCAGGGTCACCATGCGCGCGTCCAGCGCAACGACCGTCCCTAATCCCAGTTCGCTCTCTGTGTCGCTAATCCAGCGTTGACCAAGTGTAAAAGGCATATATGTTCGGCTCTTTAGTTCTTTGATTGCAGGCAATAGTTGAGCATCTCCATGGAGAATCGGAGATACGTCAAAATTGGGTCCAGGAATGGAAAGGGCGCTATATTACTGGATGGCGGAACGTTCGTCACGTCCTCCTCACCCTTCATTTTGCGGCTTTTGCGCCAGCGGAATGAGTGAGAAAAAATCAAAATAGCCCCAGCTGCCCCGTCACTATTGTAGCAAAATCGTCGTCGACAAAGGGAAGTATTCCTTCGGCGACAGGCTCTAATTGCTTAGAAAGATAGTGTTCATAATCCAGCGGTGATTGCTGATAATCCACCGGCTCCGGCCCGCCGGTGGTCCAGACGTATTTAATGCTGCCGCGCTGCTGATACTGCTGCGGCCTGCCCAGCCTGACGTTTTGCTCATCAGCGAGCCTGGCCGCGCGCACGTGCGGCGGCACGTTGCGCTGATACTCCGCCAGCGGACGGCGCAGGCGCTTGCGGTAGACCAGCCGATCGTCAAGCTCGCCGTTCATCAGCTTATCAATGGTTTCGCGCACGTAATCGCGATAGGGCTGATGGCGGAAAATGCGCAGATAAAGCTCCTGCTGAAACTGCTGGGCCAGCGGCGTCCAGTCGGTGCGTACCGTCTCCAGCCCTTTAAACACCATGCGCTGCTCGCTGCCTTCCTGAATCATCCCGGCGTAGCGCTTTTTACTGCCGGTATCCGCGCCGCGAATGGTGGGCATGAGAAAGCGGCAGAAGTGGGTTTCGAACTCCAGCTCGAGGGTGCTGACAAGCCCCTCTTTGCTCAGCTCCGCCGCCCACCATTCGTTGACAAAGGCCACCAGCGAGCGGCCGATGCTGCTGGCTTCCTCTTCGCTGTGGGACCGTTTGAGCCACACGAAGGTGGAGTCGGTATCGCCGTAGATAACGTCATAGCCCTGGGATTCAATCAGCGCTTTGGTCTGGCGCATAATCGCGTGGCCGCGCATGGTGATGGATGAGGCCAGACGCGGATCGAAAAAGCGGCAGGCGCTGGTACCGAGCACGCCGTAGAAGGCGTTCATAATGATTTTCAGCGCCTGCGACAGCGGTTTGTTTTTATGCTGCTTGGCCTCGTCGCGCCCGTGCCAGATTTGCCCGACGATCCCCGGCAGGCAGTGTTTTTCTCGCGAGAAGCGCGCGCCGAGAAAGCCTTCGGTGCTGTGAGCGTCATCGGGCTGCGCCAGACCTTCCACAAGTCCCACCGGGTCGATCAGAAAGGTGCGGATAATCGACGGGTACAGGCTTTTGTAATCCAGCACCAGCACCGAGTCGTAGAGGCCGGGGCGGGAGTCCATCACGTAGCCGCCGGGGCTGGCCTGCGGCGGCACTTCACCGAGGTTCGGCGCGACGTAGCCGAGCCGGTGCATGCGCGGGAAATAGAGATGGCTGAAGGCGGCGACCGAACCGCCGTGGCGATCCGCAGGCAGGCCGTTGACCGTCGCGCGCTCCAGCAAAAACGGCATGATCTCGGTTTTGTGGAAGATGCGCGTGACCAGCTCGCAGTCCTGCAGGTTATAGGTGGCCAGCGCCGGTTTATCCAGGTGAAAGCGGCGATCGATTTCATCCATCCGATCCCAGGGATTATCAATGGCTTTGCCCTCGCCGAGCAGCTCGCGGGCGACCGACTCCAGCGCAAAAGAGGAGAAGTTCCAGAACGCGGATTTCAGCGCCTCGATGCCATCGATAATCAGGCGGCCGTTGGCCTGAGCAAAGAAGACGCCATTCTTAAAACCGTGTTCGCGCCACTCCAGTTCGCTGTTGCCGCGGCCGAGCAGCAGCGGGATGCGATAGCGCTCGGCGTGCTTTTGCAGGACGCGTAAATCAAACTGCACCACGTTCCAGCCGATCAGCACGTCCGGGTCGTGGGCGGCAAACCAGGCGTTAAGCTTTTCCAGCAGCAGCGGGCGGCTGGCGACGTACTCCAGTTCGAAATCGACGGCAGGCGGGGTGGCAGGTTCCGGCCCTAACATATAGACGACCCGCTGGCCGCAGCCTTCAAGGCCGATGCAGTAGAGCTCGCCGTGGCGGCTGGTTTCGATGTCCAGCGACACCCACTTCAGGGGCGGCCGGTAGTGGGGATTGGGCTTCATCCGCGCGTTGACCAGCCGCTGGCCGCGCGCCTCGCCTTCAACCCACACCGGGGCGGTGATAAAGCGCTCCATCAGATAGCGCTCCGGCGGGCGAACGTCGCCTTCATATACCGTGACGCCGTTTTCGCGCAGCTTTTTTTCCAGCCGCATCAGCTGGCGGTGAGCGCGGCAGTAGAGACCAAACACCCGCTGGCGATGAAAATCTTGCAGAGTGAGCGCAGCAAGGCGATGGCCGTTTTCGCCCTGCAGCAGGCGTTCAGCCTGCGGGCGCTGCGATTCGGGAATGAACGCGACGGATTCCTGCGGCGGCAGGGTGACCTCAAGCGGGCCGTCATCGGTCGCCAGCCAGAATGTCAGTTCGGTGCCCTGCGGGGTATCCCGCCAGTGACGGGTGAGTAAAAAACCTGCTCGTGGCTGCGTCACGCCGTGCTCTCATCAGTAAAAACCAGGCCTGATTATAGCCTGGTTCACCGAATGATGCTGGGGTTTTATACAGGTGTGGCGCGCTGCTTCCCGGACTTAGCCGGGCTACCAGCCTGTAGCCCGGCTAAGCGCAGCGCGAGCCGGGAATGCTGCGGCGTTACTGCCCGTAATAGGCTTTCGCGCCGTGCTTGCGCAGATAGTGTTTATCCAGCAGCGTTTGCTGCATCTCCGGCAGCTGCGGCGCCAGCTGGCGGCAGAAGATACCCATATAGGCGATCTCTTCCAGCACGATAGCGTTATGCACCGCGTCTTCGGCGTTTTTCCCCCAGGCAAACGGGCCGTGCGAGTGCACCAGCACGCCGGGCATTTGCGCCGGATCGATGCCTTTCTCACGGAAGGTTTCAACGATCACTTCGCCGGTTTGCCATTCGTACTCGCCGTTGATCTCATCGTCGGTCATCAAACGGGTACAGGGGACCGCACCGTAGAAATAGTCGGCGTGGGTGGTGCCGGTAGCGGGAATCGACTGTCCGGCCTGCGCCCAGATGGTGGCGTGACGCGAATGGGTATGAACAATGCCGCCCAGCGTCGGGAATGCCTGATACAGCAGACGGTGGGTTGGCGTATCCGAAGAGGGCTTTTTCTTGCCTTCCACCACGTCGCTGGTCTCCAGGCTGACCACCACCATATCCTCGGCGGTCATGACGCTGTAGTCGACGCCGGAGGGTTTAATCACCAGCACGCCCCGTTCACGGTCGACGGCGCTGACGTTGCCCCAGGTGAGGGTAACCAGATTGTGCTTTGGCAGGGCCAGGTTGGCTTCGAGAACCTGGCGTTTAAGATCTTCTAACATACTGTGCTCCGAATTGCTGGCGAGTCAGTTCCCCTCACCCGCACCCTCAGGGAGAGGGTGAGGGGACGGCCCCTTAGCGTTTTGAACCGTAATACACTTCGTTCCAGCGCAGCGCGTCCTTGAAGGAGGGCAGACGGGTTTCGTTATCAATCACGGTCAGCTCGATATCCTGCAGCTCAGCAAACTGGCGCATATCGTCGAGGGTGAGCGCATGGCTGAAGACGGTGTGGTGCGCGCCGCCAGCGATGATCCAGGCTTCGGACGCGGTGCGCAGATCCGGATGCGCTTTCCACAAGGCGTTGGCCACCGGCAGCTTCGGCAGTTCGTGCGGCGTTTTCACCGTTTCAATGGTGTTCACCAGCAGACGATAGCGATCGCCGAGATCGATCAGGCTGGCGACGATCGCCGGGCCGGTCTGGGTGTTAAAGATGATGCGCGCCGGATCGGCTTTCCCGCCGATGCCCAGCGGCTGCACTTCGAGAATCGGTTTTTCAGGGGTGGCGATGGTCGGGCAGACTTCCAGCATATGCGAGCCCAGCGCCAGATCGTTGCCTTTCTCGAAGTGGTAGGTGTAATCCTCCATAAAGGAGGTGCCGCCCTGCAGACCGGTTGCCATCACCTTCATGATGCGAAGCAGAGCGGCGGTTTTCCAGTCGCCTTCGCCCGCAAAGCCGTAGCCCTGCTGCATCAGACGCTGCACGGCGAGACCCGGAAGCTGTTTCAGGCCGTGTAAATCTTCAAAGGTGGTGGTGAACGCGTGGAAGCCGCCCTGTTCCAGGAAGCGCTTCATCCCCAGCTCAATGCGCGCGGCATCGAGAAGGTTCTGCCGCTTATCACCGTGGATTTGCACCGCGGGGGTCAGGCGATAGCTGCTTTCGTACTCATCCACCAGGGCGCTGATTTCACCGTCGGTGACCGCATTGACGACCTGCACCAGATCGCCCACCGCCCAGGTGTTAACCGAGAAGCCAAACTTAATCTGCGCGGCGACTTTATCCCCGTCGGTGACCGCCACTTCGCGCATATTATCGCCGAAACGGCACACTTTCAGGTGGCGGGTATCCTGTTTAGAGACCGCCTGGCGCATCCACGCGCCGATGCGCTGATGGGCTTCTTTATCCTGCCAGTGGCCGGTCACCACGCTGTGCTGCTGACGCATGCGGGCGCCGATGAAGCCAAATTCGCGGCCGCCGTGGGCGGTCTGGTTCAGGTTCATAAAGTCCATATCGATGCTGTCCCACGGCAGGGCCGCGTTGAACTGGGTATGGAACTGCATCAGCGGTTTATTCAGGATCGTGAGGCCATTGATCCACATTTTCGCCGGCGAGAAGGTATGCAGCCACACCACCATCCCGGCGCACTTATCATCGTAGTTTGCGTCGCGGCAGATATGGGTGATCTCATCCGGCGTGGTACCCAGCGGCTTAAGCACCAGTTTGCACGGCAGTTTGGCTTCCGCATTCAGGCTGTTCACCACATGTTCTGCGTGCTTTGTCACCTGACGTAGCGCTTCAGGGCCGTACAGATGCTGGCTACCGATAACGAACCACACTTCATAGTTATTAAAAATCGTCATTTTCATGTCCTTAATGGGTGAGGGCTGCCTGAGATTGCGGCGCGGATTCCGCTTTTGCAGTCGAAGGGAGATAACGTTGTTCCGCGCTGAGCGACCACTGCTGGTAGCGCTGATAGAGTTGTTCGAAGCGTTGCGCCTGCGCCGGACGAGGCTGCAGGGTACTTTCCACCTGGCTGGCCATGTTTTCCTGTGCGGCAGGGATATCGCGGTATACGCCGGCGGCAACGGCGGCGAAGATAGCCGCGCCCAGGGCGCAGCACTGATCGGACGCGACGATTTGCAGCGGGCGATTCAGCACATCGCAGCAGGCCTGCATGATCACCGGGTTTTTGCGCGCGATGCCGCCGAGCGCCATCACGTTATTGACCGGGATCCCCTGTTCGGTGAAGCACTCCATAATGGCGCGGGCGCCAAAGGCGGTGGCGGCAATCAGTCCGCCGAACAGCGCCGGGGCGTCGGTGGCGAGGTTCAGATCGGTAATGACCCCTTTCAGACGCTGGTTGGCATTCGGCGTACGGCGGCCGTTAAACCAGTCCAGCACCACCGGCAGGTGGTCAAGAGACGGATTTTTTGCCCATGCGTCGGTCAGCGCGGGCAGCAGCTGTTTCTGGCTGGCTTTGATCTGCTCTTTGAGTTCCGGGTGGGCCTGCGCCAGCTGCTCCAGCGGCCAGCCGAGAATGCGGCCAAACCAGGCGTAGATGTCGCCAAAAGCGGATTGCCCCGCTTCCATACCGATAAAGTCAGGCACGACGCTGCCGTCGACCTGGCCGCAAATCCCTTTCACCGTGCGCTCGCCAACGCTCTGTTTATCGGCGATCAGAATGTCGCAGGTGGAGGTGCCGATAACTTTGACCAGCGCGTTTGGCTGCGCACCGGCGCCGACGGCGCCCATATGGCAGTCGAATGCGCCGCCGGAGATGGCGACGGTTTGCGGCAGGCCCAGGCGCGCGGCCCATTCGGCGGTGAGCGTGCCGACTGGGATATCCGCAGTCCAGGTATCGCTGAACATCGGGTAGGCCAGGCTCTGGTTGATTATCGGGTCGAGTTCATCGAAGAAACCGGCAGGCGGCAGTCCGCCCCAGCTTTCATGCCAAAGGGATTTGTGCCCGGCGCTGCAGCGGCCGCGACGAATATCCTGCGGGCGGGTGGTCCCGGAAAGCAGGGCTGGCACCCAGTCGCACAGCTCAATCCACGACGCGGCGGCCTCGGCGACGGCGCTGTCCTGGCGGGTCACGTGGAGGATCTTGGCCCAGAACCATTCGCTGGAGTAGATACCGCCGATATAGCGGGAGTAATCCTCTTTGCCCGGCTGGTGGCACAGGCGGGTAATCTCCTCCGCCTCCTCCACCGCGGTATGGTCCTTCCACAGCACGAACATGGCGTTGGGGTTGCTGGCGAACTCGTCGCGCAGCGCCAGCACGTTGCCGTCGGCGTCGATGGGCGCGGGGGTGGAGCCGGTGCTGTCAACGCCGATACCCACCACGGCAGCGCGCTGTTCGGCGCTAAGGGATGCGAGGACGCTTTTCAGCGCGGCTTCCATTGATTCGATATAGTCGCGTGGATGATGGCGGAACTGGTTGTTCGGACCATCGCAAAATAGCCCCTCCTGCCAGCGCGGATACCACTCGACGCCTGCGGCGAGCTCTTCGCCGGTCGCGCACTCTACCGCCAGGGCGCGTACTGAATCACTGCCAAAATCGAGGCCAATCGCAATTGCCATACTGTTACTCCATGCTAAAAATCATTCATGGTGAAACAGTAGATATCTGGGCTGAAAACCGTCAGGCCGTATTCGCTAATCTTATGGACTATATTGCTGTGACGTCGCAAAGTGTGACGCCGTGCAAATATTCAATGTGGACTTTCCTGCCGTCTTTATAGACACTTCAGTTATGCGCTGAAAGCGCCTGAACTGTGCGCCGTGCTCAGTTTTTATCGAGAAGAGGCGGGTTTTAATTCATTTTCTAACCCGCGTCGCAGCATGAGCGACCAGCCAGAGGATAAAATACAAGGTATGGACAATTGGTGTCCTTAACGTCTCCTGGAGAGCAGAGTTTATGGCCGAAACGCAAAACGATCCTTTGTTGCCGGGTTACTCTTTTAACGCCCATCTGGTGACGGGCCTGACGCCAATTGAAGCCGATGGCTATCTTGATTTCTTTATTGACCGTCCGCTGGGCATGAAGGGCTATATCCTTAATCTGACGATTCGCGGCGAAGGGGTGATCAATAACCACGGGGAGCAGTTTATCTGCCGGCCTGGCGATATGCTGCTGTTCCCGCCGGGAGAGATTCACCATTATGGCCGCCATCCCGATGCCCGCGAGTGGTATCACCAGTGGGTCTATTTCCGGCCGCGCGCCTACTGGCATGAATGGCTTAACTGGCCAACGATTTTTGCCCAGACCGGCTTTTTCCGCCCGGATGAGCAGTGGCAGGCGCGCTTTGGCGAACTGTTCGGGCAGATTGTGGAGGCCGGGCAGGGCGCCGGGCGTTACTCCGAGCTGCTGGCGATCAATCTTATGGAGCAGCTGCTGCTCAGGCGCATGGAAGCTATCAACGAATCGCTGCATCCGCCGCTGGATAACCGGGTGCGCGATGCCTGCCAGTACATCAGCGATCATCTGGCGGACAGCCATTTCGATATTGCCAGCGTCGCCCAGCACGTGTGCCTGTCGCCGTCGCGCCTGTCGCATCTGTTCCGCCAGCAGCTGGGGATCAGCGTACTGGGGTGGCGGGAGGATCAGCGCATTAGCCAGGCTAAGCTGCTGCTGAGCACGACGCGGATGCCGATCGCGACCGTTGGCCGTAACGTCGGTTTTGAGGACCAGCTCTACTTTTCGCGCGTGTTTAAGAAATGCACCGGCGCCAGCCCGAGCGAGTTTCGCGCAGGGTGTGAATAAAAAGTAAAGAAAGTGAAATGATGGCCCGGATTTTTAACACAGCCAGTAAACTATACAAACAAATGATGGCTTGACGAAGTATGAACGGCTCCGGAGAATCCGTGCTTCGTTTTTAAACCGGGTACATTATGCAAGCATTGCTGGAACACTTTATTACTCAATCCACGGTCTATTCTCTGATAGCCGTTCTGCTGGTCGCCTTCCTCGAGTCGCTGGCGCTGGTGGGGCTTATCTTACCGGGAACGGTGATGATGGCCGGATTGGGGGCGCTGATCGGCAGCGGCGAGGTTAACTTCTGGCAGGCGTGGCTGGCGGGGATTATCGGCTGTTTGCTCGGCGACTGGATTTCATTCTGGCTTGGCTGGCGGTTTAAAAAGCCGCTGCATCGCTGGTCTTTTTTGAAGAAAAACAAAGCGCTGCTGGATAAAACCGAACATGCGCTGCATCAGCACAGCATGTTTACGATTCTGATTGGCCGCTTCGTCGGGCCGACGCGCCCGCTGGTGCCGATGGTCGCCGGGATGCTCGATCTGCCGGTCGCGAAGTTCATCCCGCCGAATATCATCGGCTGCCTGCTGTGGCCGCCGCTCTACTTCTTACCGGGAATCCTTGCCGGGGCGGCCATTGATATCCCGGCCGATGAGAATAGCGCCAGCTTTAAGTGGCTGCTGCTGGGGGCGGCGCTGCTGGCGTGGCTGGCGGCGTGGCTATGCTGGCGGCTGTGGCGCAGCGCCAAAAGCGCTGGCGATCGTCTCACCCGTTTTCTGCCGCGTTCGCGCCTGCTGTGGCTCGCTCCGCTCATGGTGTGCGCCGCCGGCGCGGCGCTGGTGTTTGCCTTCCGTCATCCGCTGATGCCGGTCTATCTCGACATTCTGCATAAGGTTATTTTGCGCTAATTCCCAGCAGCGCCGAGGCGCTGCTGTTGCCGCTGAGCAGCGCGGCGGTCGCGCCATCCCAGGCAATGCGTCCCTCAGCCACGACCACCGACCGCGGCGCGATGCGCGCCGCATCTTCCACGCTGTGCGAGACCATCAGCAGCGTCAGCTGCCGCTGCTGGCAGACGTCGGCAACCAGCGTCAGCATCTCCAGCCTCAGCGCGGGATCGAGCGCCGAGAAGGGCTCATCCAGCAGCAGTACCGGCTGCTGGCGCACCAGACAGCGCGCCAGCGCCGCACGCTGGCGCTGGCCGCCGGAAAGCTCGCCCGGCAGCCGCTCTAACATCGCGTCAATCCCCATCTGTCCGGCAATCGCCTGCAGATGGGCGGATTGATCCGCGTTCAGCTTGAGCCCCGGGTGCATTCCCAGCGCAATGTTCTGGCGGATGGTGAGATGGTTGAACAGATTATTTTCCTGAAACAGCATCGATACCGGACGACGCGCGGGCGGCGTGTGGGTATGGGGCTGGCCGTCGAGCGCGATACTGCCGCTGGCGGGCGTTAAAAAACCGGCAATCAGGTTCAGCAGCGTGCTTTTTCCGGCCCCGCTCGGGCCAAGAACCGCGATGCGCTCACCGCGTTCGACGGAAAGCGTAAAACGCATCGGCAGATGCTGGTAAAGCCAGGTCACATCATTCAGTTTTAGCATCGCGTCCCGGAAGTTTTTCAATCACGCTAAAGAGTAAAAAGCACAGCAGCAGAAGCAGAAGGGCGGTCACGGCGCCGTCCTGGCTACGGTAAGAACCAATTTGCTGATACAGATAAAACGGCAGCGTACGGAAATCTTCGTTGCCGAACAGCGCCACGACGCCGAAATCGCCAATCGACAGCACGCAGGCGAAGGCCAGCGCCTGGGCCAGCGGCCGCTTTAAAGCGCGAAGCTCGACCACCCGAAGGCGGGTGAAGCCGCGCATCCCCAGCGACTGGCAGAGGGTGCCGTAGCAGGCGGCGATATCGCGCATCGGGTTTTCCAGTACCTTGAGCGCATAGGGGATTGCCATCAGCGCATTGGTGAAAATCACGATACCGTCGGCGGACTCGGGCAGGCCCACGCTGTTATTGAGCAACAGGAAGAAACCGGTGGCCAGCACGATGCCCGGCATGGCGAGGATCAGCATCCCGCTCAGCTCAAGCGCCTGACCGGCCAGAGGGTGACGGCGGGCGCGAAGCTCGCGGCTGCTCCAGAGCAGCATCATGGTCAGGATGACGCTTAAGAGCCCGGCGGCAAGCGCGATACGCAGCGACGTCCACAGCGCCTGCCATAGCGCCGGCTGATGCAGCACGCTCAGCAGATTGCTGTTCAGCCCGTCGCCTATCACCGCCAGCAGCGGCGGCAGCAGCAGTAAAAGCGCCGCGCCAATCAGCGCCGCGTCGCATAACCGGCTGTACAGCCGGTCGTCGGGATCGCGCCAGCCGCGAATATGGCTGGCCCCGATGGCGAGGGCTTTACTCAGGCGCTGGCTAAGCAGCACCAGCCCGAGGCAGCAGACCATCTGGATAAGCGCCAGCATTGCCGCGCGCGCCGGGTCGTAGTCGAAATTAAGGGCCTGGTAAATCGCCAGTTCAATGGTGGTCGCCCGCGGGCCGCCGCCCAGCGACAGCACGGTCGCAAAGCTGGCGAAACAGAGCATAAAGATCAGCGCCGCGACCGGTGGAATTTGCCGGCGCAGCCACGGCCACTCGACCAGCCGGAAGAAGACGTAGCCGCGCATGCCGAGCTGGGCGGCGATTTGCCGCTGTTCGCCGGGGATATTTTCCAGCGTCTGCAGCAGCAGGCGCGTGGCCATCGGCATATTAAAGAATACGTGCGCCAGCAGGATCCCCTGTAGCCCGTAGGGCGAGAATTCCCACTGCCAGCCAAAAACGTGGCATAGCTGGGCCAGCCAGCCCTGACGACCGTAGACGCTAAGAATGCCGAAGACCGCCACCAGTACCGGCAGAATTAAGGTCATCGCGCAAAGGCGCAGCAGCAGCGTGCGCCCGGGGAAGCGCCGCCGGTACAGGGCGCGGGCGAGGAATATCGCCGGTAGCACCGAAAAAAGTGCGGAAAGGAAGGCCTGCCAGAAGGAGAAACGCACCACGTGCCAGAGATAGCTGTCGCGGATAAGCGCGTTCCAGGAGGTCTCCGGGGCGCTGAACCATAGCGCCAGAAAGGCGGCCAGCGCCACGACGACCAGAACGATGGCCGCCGTGAGTCCCGGCAGGAGCCAGCCGAAAGCTAGCGGCTGACGGCGCGTTGCCATGCGCTAATCCAGTTCTGACGTTCGGCGGCCACCTGTTGCGGTGTGAATTCGAGGGTCGTTTGCGGTTTCATCAGCGCGTCAAAGCCTGCCGGAAGCGCAACCGTCGTCACCGGATACATCCAGTTGCCGGTGGGGATCGCGTTCTGGAAGCCCGGCGATACCATAAATTTAAGGAACTTTTCCGCCAGCTCCGGCTGTTTGCTGGCCGCGGTGCGGGCGGCTACCTCAACCTGCAGGTAGTGGCCTTCAGCGAAGTTTGCCGCGGTGTAGTTATCTTTTTTCTCTTCGATAATGTGGTAAGCCGGGGAGGTGGTGTAGCTCAGCACCAGATCGCTTTCGCCTTTCAGGAACAGGCCGTAGGCTTCGCTCCAGCCCTTGGTAACGGTAACGGTTTTCGCCGCCAGCTTCTGCCAGACTTCCGGCGCTTTATCGCCGTAGACTTTTTGCATCCACAGCAGCAGGCCCAGGCCCGGCGTACTGGTGCGCGGATCTTCATAAATCACCCGCCATTTTTGCTCGCCCTCAACCAGCTCTTTCAGGCTTTTCGGCGGATTTTTCAGCTTGTTTTTATCGTAAACAAAGGCGAAGTAGCCGTAATCGAACGGCACGAAGGTGTCGTTGTCCCAGCCGCCGGGCACGCTGACCGCGCTGGCCGGGACGCCGCTTTTGGCGAACAGCTTGCTTTGCGAAGCGGCTTCCAGCAGGTTGTTATCCAGCCCCAGCACCACGTCGGCTTTGCTGTTTTTGCCTTCCATTCGCAGGCGGTTGAGCAGCGAGACGCCATCTTCCAGCGCCACGAACTTCAGCTCGCAGTCGCAGTCGGCTTCAAAGGCTTTTTTAACCGCCGGGCCCGGGCCCCAGTCGGCGGAGAACGAGTCGTAGGTATAAACGGTGAGCAGCGGTTTGGCAAAAACGGGCGCGGCGACCAGCGCCAGCAGGGGGAGTAATTTTTTCAACACTTTGCACCTCAGAAAAAGGGGTGGCAAAGGATTTTGAGAGGGCCTCAAATCCCTTCGCCGGCGTTATCCGGATCAGGTTCGACGGGTATTTTCTCAGCCCATACGCTTTGTCTTCGGGTTGCTTCTGCGCTAACCGCGCGTTGAGGCAACTTGAATGAGATTGCGTATGTTTATTAGCACCCCGTTGAGAACGGCAGTTAGTGTAATGATTTTGTTTGCCAACGGAAAGCATTACGGCTCCGGCGGTGCGAACCACGCGGACTTAAAGTCAAACCAGCCGAGCGTGTTCATGCGTACGCCGCGCATGCTGCGCTGCCCCTGGATCATCAGCCAGTGGTGGATCAGCGGCACCACGGTTTGATTGGCCAACAGCTGCTGACTCCAGGTGGCCGGGTTCAGCTCGCCCGCGCGCCAGCGAGCGGCGTCCTGTTCCCAGTCGATGGGGATACATTTGCGAATCAGCGGAACTTCATACAGCCAGGCAAACAGGGAGAAATCGATCGGCAGCATAAAGTTGGCGCTGTTGAGCCAAACGTCGCTGACCACCTCCCCGCGGTGCCACTCCTGATACTCCAGCTCCTGGATCTCCAGCTTAACCTGATGCTCGGCCAGCAGCGTTGCCATGATCCCGCCCATCACGCGATGCTCGACGTGATCCTGGTAGTAGGTCAGCCTGACCGTCTCAAGGCCGGCAGGCTTCTCGCAGGCGTGGCTGCGCGCATGATGCCAGCGGGGCAGCAGGCCATACGCCGGGAACCAGTTGCCTTGATAGTGCTCGCCCGCGTGATAGAGCAGGTTAGCGGGCTGGAACACATAGCTTAGCCACTGGCGTACCGCGCTGTTACCGCCCAGCGGGCTGCGGGCGTCGAACAGCAGGTAATAACACCCCTCTTCCAGGCGGCTTTCCACCGCTTTTTCGCTTTGCGTGGTGCCCTGTAACGTCAACCCGCCGTTGGGTTCTTCGCTGATTTCCGGCAGGACCCAGACGTTCACTTCATCGATCAGCGCCCGGTAGCCGAAATAGTCATCGAAGGCGTGAATTTTGAGCTGATTCTGGTTATTACGCACAACCGAGTAGGGCCCGGTCCCCACGGGGATACTGGAGAAATTCTCCATCGTTCGCCACTCATGCGGGAGGATCATGGCCGGGACCTGGCTTAACAACCACGGCAGCCAGCGGTCGGGCTGGCGGAGATGAATGTCGAGGGTCCATGCGGTGGGAGAGTCGATGCGCTCAATATGAGAGAACAGCGGCAGGGCGTTGCTGCGCTGCAGAGAGGTAATGACATCTTCCATCTCCAGCTCTCGTCCATGATGAAAATGAATCCCCGGACGCAGAAAAAAGCGCCAGTGGGTGGGGGCGATCTGCTGCCAATGGTGAGCAATATCGGCCTCCAGTTCCCCATTTTCCTCATTTACCCGCGTCAGGGCGCTAAAAATCTGCCGGGCAATATGCGTTTCCGAGCGGCGCAGCGCGCTGCCGGGCAGCAGATTTTTCATCGGCCGATAGTAGAGCACGCGCAGGATATGCCGGCCCTGACGAAAGCTGCGGCCTAAATGGGAAACCAGCATTTGCCGGACGGCGGCTTTATCGCCAACCAGCTGCACCAGCTGATCGATTCTGTCCTGATCCAGCAGATCTTCCGCCCTCTGCTGCTGCAGGGCGAGACCGGTATAGAGAAAAGAGAGGCGGGAGCGCTTGCCGCGCCCGGCCTCCGCCTCCCAGGTCAGCCAGCCGCGCGCTTCCATCATGTTGAGCAGGGTACGCATATGGCGGCGCGAGCAGCTTAGCATCTCTGCCAGCGCATTCAGCGTGGTCTCCTGCGACTTGCCATCGCAGCACTGCCACAGGCGGATGAACTGCTGTTGTAAACGACCGGAAGACATAAAAGGGGAACTCCTGATAAAAACTCAGCAATTTATTACTTCCTATATTAAGTCAATAATCAACGTCGATGAAGCGAGGAGGTGAATATGATGGGGTCAACCATGAAACAGTTCTACCAACGCTACTTTTCTGCGTCGCAGGATGCGTCCTGGCTGGCCCGCCTGATGGCAGGAAGACAGCAGAAAATGCTCGGCGAACTGATGCAGTGGGGAGTTACGTCGCAGACCTCGGATCATTGACTTGCAGACATCATGTGTGACTGAGTATTGGTGTTATACTCGTCGTCTTTCAAGCTGCAGGTGCGTTGGCTGCGCCCGCTCGCCCAGGCCACATAGTTATCTATGTTTCCAGGGACTTACGTTCTGGCCGCCTGCCCGCAACTCGAAATCCATAGAGTATAGAATCACCCGCCAGCAGAATACTTCTGCTGGCTTTTTTCGTTTTCTTCGCGTGCTTAAGGATATTTCATGCTGTGGTTAATGACGATGGGGCGTCGTCTAAACGGCGTTTACGCCGCTTTTATGCTTGTCGCTTTCATGATGGGGATCGCCGGCGCGCTGCAGGCGCCGACGCTCAGCTTATTCCTCAGCCGCGAAGTGGGCGCGCAGCCGTTCTGGGTAGGACTGTTCTATACGGTTAACGCCATTGCCGGCATTCTGGTCAGCCTGGCGCTGGCTAAACGCTCCGACAGCCGGGGCGATCGCCGGCGGCTGATTATGTTTTGCTGCCTGATGGCGGTGGGAAACGCGCTGCTGTTCGCTTTTAATCGCCACTATCTGACGCTGATTACCTGCGGGGTTATGCTGGCCTCGGTGGCGAATGCCGCGATGCCGCAGCTTTTTGCCCTGGCGCGGGAATATGCCGATAGCTCGGCGCGCGAAGTGGTGATGTTCAGTTCGATAATGCGTGCGCAGCTTTCGCTGGCGTGGGTTATTGGTCCACCGCTGGCTTTTATGCTGGCGCTGAATTATGGCTTCACCACCATGTTTTCGATTGCCGCCGGGATCTTTGTGATAAGCCTGGCGCTGATCGCCGTCAAACTGCCCTCGGTCGCCCGCGTTGAGCAGCCTTCTGAAGGCGCTGACGTGCTGGTGCAGGCCGGAGGATGGCACGATAAAAACGTGCGGATGCTGTTCATCGCCTCCACGCTGATGTGGACCTGCAATACCATGTATATCATTGATATGCCTCTGTGGATCAGCAGCGATCTTGGCCTGCCGGACAGCCTCGCGGGGATTTTGATGGGCACCGCTGCCGGGCTGGAGATCCCGGCGATGATCCTGGCGGGCTACTACGTTAAGCGCTGGGGCAAACGCAAGATGATGGTAACAGCGGTTGCGGCGGGCGTGCTGTTTTATATCGGTCTGATTCTGTTCCACGACCGCGTGGCGCTGCTGGTGCTACAGCTGTTTAATGCCGTATTTATCGGGATTGTTGCCGGGATTGGCATGCTGTGGTTTCAGGATCTGATGCCCGGACGGGCGGGCGCCGCGACGACGCTGTTTACCAACAGTATTTCCACCGGGGTGATTCTGGCGGGGGTGATTCAGGGCGCGCTGTCGCAAAGCTATGGTCACGCCAGCGTCTACTGGACGATTGCCGCAATTTCGCTGGTGACGCTGTTTATGACCAGCAGGGTGAAAGATATCTGAATCGCTCCCCCTGTCCCGGCAGGATGCCGGGACAGGGGCTGGACAGGTTATTTCAACACGATCCTTTTAATATCGCCGATAATAAAAACATACGCGATAACGCCAACCAGCGCGGTTAAACCGATATAAATCAGCGCGTAGAAAAAATTACCGGTCATGGATATGATAACCCCAATAATTAATGGGGTAATAATTGATGCCATATTAGCACAGAAGTTGAAGATGCCGCCGGTCAATCCACCCATATTCTTAGGGGCAATGTCAGAAATAAGCGTCCAGCCGAGGCCAACCATACCCTGACCAAAAAATGCAATCGACATAATAATAATGACTGCGGTGTTGCTATCGACCCAGTTAGCAATGATGATGCAGCTCGACAGTAGCAGTCCGGAAATAATTGGCAGCTTTCTGCTAATATTTACTGAGTTGGTTTTCTTTATTATTTTATCGGATACCCAACCGCCGAAAAAGATACCAATAGCCGCGGCCAGGAACGGCCAGGAGGCGAAGAAACCCACGTGAAGCCAGGGGAGGTGGCGTTCGTTAGCCAGATAAGTCGGGAACCATGTCAGGAAGAAAACCAGCGTGGTGTTACCGGCAAATTGACCAAGGCTGGCGCCGATGATTTGCCGGCAGCACAGCAGACGTTTCGCATCATGCCAGTTGAAAGGGATGTTTTCATTGACGGATGTCGTATTTTCTACGCCGATATACTCCAGCTCTTCTTTATTTGCCGTTTTTGATTCATGTGGCTCGTGATAAAATTTCCACCATACAAAAGTAAATGCAATACCCAATCCACCGGTCAGGAAAAATAGCGTTCTCCAGCCATGATGCTCCAGAATTAAAAAAAGGAGCGGAGAGAATGCGGCCAGGCCAATATATTCACCGACGGTGTAAGTCGCCGTTGCCCGGGCGCGTTCATGCTGCGGAAACCATTTACTGACGACACGGCTATTAACCGGGAAACAGGGGGCTTCGCTGATGCCTAAGCCTAAACGCAGCAGCAGCAGCGATTTTAGGCCGACAGAAAAGCTTTGCAGTAAGGTAAAGGTTGACCAGAAAAAAATAGAAAGCGCGTAGGTCAGCTTATTGCCGAAGCGATCGAGAAACATCCCGCCGGGAATTTGCGCCAGAGCGTAGGTCCAGGCGAAAGCGGAAAAAACGATCCCCATCATGGCCGGGTCAATATCTATTTCGCTCGTTAACTTGGGCGCAACAACACCTAAAATAGTCCGATCGAGATAATTTATCATCGTCCCTATCGATAGTAACATTAAAATTACAATTCGCGTTTTAGTTCGCTTTTGCGTGGCCGACGGCAAAATCGGCCGTTCCTGAGCATCGATCGTCCTCATAGTGATTTCCTTTAAAGTTTAAAATATTTTTGCATGAATTTATGCAGGCAAAAATATTCTATTTGACGTTGACGCTATCGATGATAAGTCACGCTTTGTTACGGCTTCTGTGACATGGCATAACAATATTTGATATGACCCCGATATTTCTCCTTTTCGGCTCATCATCGATAGTCTGTATGGTATATTAGGGGCATGAGTTTTATTCTTATATTATACGAGCAAAAATAATGAACCTAAAGCAACTTTATTATTTTAAGCGGCTGGCAGAAACCGAGCACTACACTGAAGCCGCCTCCAGTCTTTTTATCACTCAACCCTCGCTAAGCCACGCCATATCTGAACTGGAGAAAGAGCTTGGCGTGGCGCTATTTGCCAGGAAAGGGCGTAATGTCAAAATTACGCAGAATGGTAAGCGCTTTCTGCCCTACGTCGAAGATGCCCTGGCCTCATTAGAGAATGGCCGCATGACGTTGCAAAAAAATAGCGACGAGAACAAGGAGAATATTCGCATTGCGTTTATTTACACCATGGGCGAATATGTTGTTCCGCAGTTAATTAATAAATATTCCCTTTCACCATCTCGTCACAATGTGACATTTTCTTTTACTCAGGGAACGTCGTTAACGCTTCTGCAGGAACTGAAGGCCGGGAAAAGCGATCTGGCGATTTGTTCCTATATTGCGGATGAGCCTGATATCGACTTTATTCCTATTATTCAGCAGGAGCTGGTCGTGGTAACGGCAAAAGATCACCCTCTGGCCAGGCTCTATGAAAATGAAGTCGACCTGGTGGAGACTATCCACTATCCCTATATCTATTTTTCAGAAAATAGCGGGTTACGCCCCTTTATTGATAACGTGTTTATGCAGCAAAAGCTGGTGCCGGATATTGCCTGCTACGTTGATGAGGATACGGCGATGGCGGGGCTGGTCAGTATTGATTACGGTATTGCGATTATGCCGCGAATTTCCGCGCTCTCGTATTACAACGTGCATATCCTGACGATTAAAAATGCGATTCCTCCACGTTATATCTATCTGGCAACGATGAAAGAGCGGGTACTTTCTCCGGCGATTCAGTCATTTAAAGATGTCATTATTAATGACAGCCAAAAAATCCGCTAGCAACATCGCCCGGAGGGTGACCCCCGGGCGAAGTTTTATCAGGAAAGAATATCCATCAGTTCACGCAGTTGGGTAATGGCGATTTGCCCTGGCGCAGAAGCCTGGCCGACGGTACCGAAGGTCATTGCTGAACCGAACAAACGGCCGGTTACCCGGCTCACGCCGCCGGATTTACCCATCGACATGGTGATTAACGGCCGAGTCGCGTACTTCTCTTTCATCGTCAGGGTTGCCGAGAGCAGGGTCAGGACATCCTGCGGCGACTGCGGCATAACCGCGATCTTCGGCAGGTCAGCGCCAAGATCCTGCATGCGGCGCAGGCGGTAGATGATATCTTCCTGAGCCGGCGTTTTATGGAAATCGTGATTGCTCATGATAACTTTGACGCCCGCAGCGTGGGCATCGCTCACCAGCGAGCGAATTTGCGCTTCGTCGTTGAACAGCTCGATATCAATCACGTCGGTCAGACCGCTAACGGCCGCCTGGCGATTCAGCTCAAAATAGGCTTCGTCGCTGATTTCCGTTTCGCCACCCTCTTTTTTACTGCGGAAGGTGAACAGCAGCGGGATCTCTTTCAGCAGCTGGCGAATCTCGCCCAGCGCCAGTAGTACCTGCTCCGTTTCTCTGACCTGGGTGAAGTGATCGACGCGCCACTCGATAATATCGGCTCCGGCGGTAGCCAGCGCGCGCGCGTTAGTCTGCAGCTCGGCGAGCGTTTTGCCGATCAGCGGTACGCAGATTAAGGTTTCCCCTTCCTGGAAGGTGATGTTTTTTACTGTTACTGCTTGAGTCATGTTGGTATCCATTATTCTTTTTGTCATTGACCATCAGGCGGTTGCTGCAACCCGGGATGTTTTTGCAGCGGCGCGAACCTGAAGCTGACGATAACCGATGTACAGGGCGATCACAAAGCCGACGATCGCGATCAGAAGATCGAACCACATAATGCTGGCGATACCCATCTTCGACAGTTTTGCCGTGATCAGCGGGATCGTAAAGCTGGCCAGACTTCCTGCGGTATAAAAGATCCCGGTGGCTTTGCCTTTTCCGTTCGGGAAGCTCATGGCCATAATGGTCGCGCCTATCTGCAGCACGCCGCCGGCGGCGGCAAAGCCGATGATAAAGGCGAAGCCGGTCACTATCATTGGCGTAGGGAACAGGCAAACGATCAGCAGTGACATCATCGACAGGAAAGTGTAAACGATCATGGCGACGGCCGAGCTAAATACCTCTTTGACAAAGGCCGCGGTAACGAACACGCACGTCAGGGAACCGGCAGTATAGACGCTCAGGAGTTTAATGGCCGACTCGTGCGGGATGCCGGCAACGAACTCGCCGTACTGCGCTAACCACTGGCTGACCAGATAAAAAGTCGCCATACCGATATAGCCGTACAGGGTAAAGATGGCCATATCCAGCTTGCCGGCGTTCGCCTGCGGGGCTGCGGCGGCGGCCGACGATTTTTCTGCGGTTTCCTTTTTCGCCCGATGGTCCGGGAAAGGCATTTTTATCAGGTAGATAGCGCTAATAATCATCAATACAGCGGCGATGATAAACGACCATCCGTACCACATATTCGCCCAAATCAGCGCACCGATAATGAACGGCAGCAGGAACTGCCCGGCAGAGACAAAGGCTTTGATCAGCACATTTGCCCGGCTGGCGGAGTTAGGGAAAGACTCCATCAACGCCGGATAGGTTCCGGAATCGAGGAAGCTGTTTGCCAGACCGGCCATAATGCCGAAGAAGTAGGCCATATAAATGTTTTTCGTCAGTAAAATACCGAGGAAAAACACCAGATAGCTGGCGATGCCGAGATAGATAAAAGGTTTACGGCCAAAACGGTCGGACAGGAATCCTGTGACGATCGTGGCGAGCTTACCGATCCCGAGCGACGAAATGACGATGGAGACGCCGGCAGCGTCGGTTCCCCACTGTTCCTGCAGATTCGCCATATTGAGGGTGATTAACAAAACCCCCATGCCGTGGATCAGGTAGTTAAGATAGAGCCCAGCCGCCGTTGGGACATATGGATTTTTCATCGCGCCCATCCTTAGAACAGGATATTTTTGACGTGTTCAACCGGCATTTCTTTGCCCGTCCAGATTTCAAAAGCGCGCGCGCCTTGCCAGAGCATCATCCCCAGACCGTTGATGGTGCGGCAGCCTTTTTTCTCGGCCACTTCCAGCAGATAAGTTTTGCGCGGGTTATAGACCACGTCAGACACGATCAGATCCGGGCGCAGGAAGCTGTCATCAGGCAGCAGCATCTGGCCTTCAAACGGTTTCATACCCACGCCGGTGGCGTTGGTCAGAATGACGCTGCTGTCGATTTCCGCGCGCAGTTTGTCATGATCGTCCAGATCGAACAGGTGGATCTCGCAGTTGGTGTTGTTACGGATTTTGGCGACGGTCTGTTCTGCATTGGCGAAGAACTTATCTTTGCGGTTGAAGATGGAGATCGCTTTGACGCCATCGAGCGCGGCCTGAACGCAGAGCGCGGTTGCCGCGCCGCCAGCGCCCAGAACGGTCATTTTTTTGCCGATGATATCAATGCCCTCTTCTTTGAGCGCGCGCATATAGCCGGTGCCATCGGTAATGTGGCCGGTCAGTACGCCATTGTCGTTCACCACGGTATTCACCGCGCCAACCAGTTCTGCCGCCGGCGAGAGCTTGTCCAGATACTGGCAAATCTCCGTTTTGTTCGGCATGGAGACGTTACAGCCGCGCAGTTTTAACGCGCGAAAGCCCTGTACCACGTCTTTCAGCTCTTCGTTACCGACTTCGAAGGCCAGGTAAACGTAGTCCAGCCCCAGATGAGCAAAAGCTTCGTTATGCATGGTTGGCGACATGCTGTGGCGAATCGGAGTCGCAATCAGGCCAATCAGCTCGGTGTGTCCAGTAATACGTTCTGCCATGATAAAATCCTCAATATGTTAGAAATGGAATTTTTGTCGATTCGCGGTTGCCGAGAGCCCCCATATCTTCGAGGGTGTCCAGCACGTTGCGCCCTTCGCGCACGCCATCAATGATTCGCCGGGCCATCAGGCTGTCGCCGATGTTCATTATTTTTACGTTATTGGCTCTGGCCCATTGTTCAATCTCAGTGAGACCGGCGGTGTTGGCGCGCATTCCCAGGCAGACGAAGCCGTAATCGAAAGGAATGTCGAAGGTGCCATCCGCGTTTTTAACGGTGAAATGCGTCGGGGTGACGGCAACCAGCTGCGTGCGCATGTGCTGTTCCACGTGATGTTCATCCAGCATGGTCAACATGGCGTTTTTGGTAATGATGTCCAGATCGCGACCCGGCGCGTCCTGCATCTCGATAAGCACGGCGCTGGCACCGCGCGCGGAGAAGTACTCGATGACGTCCAGACCCACGGCGCCTGCGCCGACGACGGCGATGCGTTTACCTGTAGCATCGGCAAACTGGTCCAGATGATGAATCATGTTGGTAATGGAGAAGACGTTCCCGCCTTCGACATCGATGTTCTCGCGCAGTCCTTCAATGGGCGGCAGCAGGGGCACTGAACCGGTGGCGTTGACGATTAAATCCGGGCGAAGAGCGGAAACGGACGCCACGGTGGCGCGTCTGCCGACCTGCAGCATCAGGTTATCGAGCGAGGCGATACGGTTTTTCATAAACTGCGGAAAATCAGCGATACGCTTTTTCTCCGGCAGCAGGGAGATCTCGCTGGCCAGTCCGCCGATGCTGTGCTTCTCTTCCAGCAGCCAGGTATGGCAGCCGACTTCAGCCGCGGTGCAGGCCGCTTCCATTCCCGCCGTACCCGCGCCGATGACCACGACGTTGGTATCGCGGATCACGCGCTGCTGCTTATACGCGTCGCCGTGGATGATATCCGGGTTGATCGAGCAGCGAAGAGGGCGGGAGCGGGCGATGCGGTGATCCGCGCAGCCAATGTTGCAGGAGATGCATTTCCGCATCAGACGTTCGTTGCCGCTTTGAACTTTTTGCACCCACTCCGGCTCGGCGATCAGGCCGCGGCCAATGGCAATCAGGTCGGCATCGCCGCTGGCGATAATATCTTCGGCGACTTTCGGGGTACGGATGTTGCCGGCAATCACCGTGGGCTTGTGGAATTTGTCGCGTACCGCGCGAGAGAGATAGCGCTTCCAGCCATCTTCCAGAGACATCTGGTCAATCTGGAAATTGAGGTTGTCGTTTTGCGCGGCGGAGACGTTGATAATATCCACTTTTTCCTGACACAGTTCGAGGATCTGCAAGGAGTCTTCGAGCGTATTTCCACCTTTCAGAAAGTCATCGGCGCTAATACGCAGGCTGACCGGAAAACGCGGGCCTACGCAGGCCCGTACCTTATCGACGATTAGGGTTAATATTCTGGCGCGATTCTCTACGCTGCCGCCAAATTCATCGGTGCGCTTATTAAACAGCGGTGATAAAAACTGGCTAATTAAATAAGAGTGGCCGGCGTGAATTTCCACGCAGTCGAATCCAGCGCGGCGAACGCGCTCCGCCGCGTCACCAAATTTATCGACGGCATGATATATCTCATCGTGCGTCATCGGGCGGGGGATATTCCCGTTCTTTTTGGACGGCGTGCTGGAAGAAGACAGCGGCATTTCGCCGTTCAGGCGATACGCATAGGCCGACGCGCCGGCGTGGTTTAATTGAATACTGACGCAGGCGCCGTGTTTATGTAAGGTTTCGGTTAATTTGAACAGGCGCGGAATATATTGATCGTTATCGATACGCAGCTGCGTAGTGCCGTTAGAGGCGAAAGGAAAATCGATGCAAATATTCTCGATAGTGATGAGTCCTGTGCCGCCCCGCGCGCGTAGCTCATAGTAGTCAATCTGCTCCTGCGTGACTTCCCCGTTCAGGCTCGCCAGGTTAGTGCCCATTGGCGGCATGATGATGCGGTTTTTTATTGTCATTCCGTTAATGGTCAACGGGGAAAAAAGATGGGGATAGTGGCTCATATGCTCTCTCCACTGGATGCCTGATGGCCTTTTACGGCGATTCTGGCCTGTCCAAAGTTAATATTTCTCTGTGGGGAAAGATAACGAGGCGTTTAATAGAAAAATAATGCTTTTTTTTGCGCGGAGCTATAGCGTGATTCTATGGGATTAACAATTTATTTACACGTTGGTGTTTTTACCTTAAATATTTCAATCGATTTTTTACTTGTACTTGTGGAATGACACAAAAAGAGTAGGGGAATGATTGAATAGATGCCCAATTGATAATGATTTATTTTTATCGCGGTGAAAATGTCGCCCCGTTATAGCGACGAATATTGATATATGTGCGCCAGGTCTCATTTTTACCGGCGAAAAAAAGCCCGGATCGCGGTCCGGGCTGAGATATACATGGCGGCTGCCTTAATTCATAAAGGCCGGCTGTTTTTTCTCATAGGCTGAGATCGCCTCTTCATGCTGCAAAGTCAGGCCGATGCTGTCCAGACCGTTCAGCATGCAGTGGCGGCGGAAAGCGTCAATTTTAAAGCTGTAAGATTTAGCGCCTGCTTTAACCACTTCGGCTTCCAGATCGACTTCAAACTTAATGCCCGGCTGAGAGTGGACCAGCTTAAACAGCTCATCGACCTGCGCTTCGCTCAGGGTGACCGGCAGCAGCTGATTGTTAAAGCTGTTGCCGTAGAAGATATCGGCGAAGCTCGGCGCGATGACGACTTTAAAACCGTAATCGGTCAGCGCCCACGGCGCGTGCTCGCGCGAAGAGCCGCAGCCGAAGTTTTCCCGCGCCAGCAGGATAGAGGCGCCTTTATATTCCGGGAAGTTCAGCACGAATTCCGGGTTAGGCTGTTCGCCTTTGTCGTCCAAGAAGCGCCAGTCGTTAAACAGATGGGCGCCAAAACCGGTACGCGTGACTTTCTGCAGGAACTGCTTTGGAATGATTGCATCGGTATCGACGTTCGCGGCGTCCAGCGGAACCACCAGGCCGGTATGTTGGGTAAATTTCTCTGCCATGATGGTTTCCTTATTTCAAGCTACGGATATCGGCGAAATGACCGGTAACGGCCGCCGCGGCTGCCATGGCCGGGCTGACCAGGTGAGTGCGTCCGCCGCGGCCCTGACGGCCTTCAAAGTTACGGTTGCTGGTGGAGGCGCAGCGCTCGCCCGGGTTCAGGCGGTCGTTGTTCATCGCCAGGCACATGGAGCAGCCGGGTAAACGCCACTCAAAGCCGGCTTCAATAAAGATTTTATCCAGGCCTTCGGCTTCGGCCTGCGCTTTTACCGGACCAGAGCCTGGCACGACCAGCGCCTGAACGCCCGGCGCGACTTTGCGGCCTTTAGCGATTTCGGCCGCCGCGCGTAAGTCTTCGATACGCGAGTTGGTGCAGGAGCCGATAAAGACTTTATCAATCGCCACGTCGGTTAACGGTACGCCAGATTTCAGGCCCATATAGGCCAGCGCTTTTTCCGCGCTCGCGCGCTCTACCGGGTCGGTGAATGATGCCGGGTCCGGGATGATATCGGTGACGGAGATGACCTGGCCTGGGTTGGTGCCCCAGGTGACCTGCGGGGCAATCTCTTCCGCCTGCAGGGTGACAACGCTGTCAAACGTCGCGCCATCATCGGTGGTCAGGGTTTTCCAGTAAGCGACGGCGTCGGCAAAATCTTCGCCTTTCGGCGCGTGCAGGCGGCCTTTCACGTAATCAAATGTGGTCTGGTCAGGCGCCACCAGGCCTGCTTTTGCGCCCATTTCGATAGCCATATTGCACAGGGTCATGCGGCCTTCCATGCTTAAATCGCGAATGGCTTCGCCGCAAAATTCAACAACGTGCCCGGTACCGCCGGCGCTGCCGGTTTTACCGATGATCGCCAGAACGATGTCTTTGGCGGTGATGCCCGGAGCCGCTTTACCTTTGACTTCGATCTTCATGGTTTTAGCGCGGCCCTGCTTCAGCGTTTGCGTAGCCAGGACGTGCTCGACTTCAGAGGTGCCGATACCGAAGGCCAGCGCGCCGAATGCGCCATGGGTTGCCGTGTGTGAGTCGCCGCAGACGATGGTCATACCCGGCAGGGTGACGCCCTGTTCCGGCCCCATCACGTGGACGATGCCCTGGAAAGGGTGGTTCAGATCGTACAGTTCCACGCCGAACTCTTTGCAGTTTTTAATTAACTCCTGCATCTGGATACGCGCCATTTCGCCGGACGCGTTAATGTCTTTCGTCTGCGTTGAAACGTTGTGATCCATCGTGGCGAAGGTTTTGCCCGGCTGACGTACCGGGCGTTTGTGGGCGCGCAGACCGTCAAACGCCTGCGGCGAGGTCACTTCGTGAACCAGATGACGGTCAATGTACAGCAGCGGGGTTTCGTTTTGCGCTTCATAAACCACGTGAGCATCAAACAACTTTTCGTATAACGTCTTCGCCATGATTACACCCCTTCAGCGACATAGCGGGCAATGATATCGCCCATTTCATCGGTACTGACCGCCGCCGCGCCGCGCGCTAAATCGCCGGTGCGTACGCCTTCTTCTAATGCGCGGTTGATCGCATTTTCAATCGCGGTTGCCGCGTTATCGGCATCCAGGCTATAGCGCAGCAGCAGCGCCAGGGAGAGGATCTGCGCGATGGGGTTAGCGATGTTTTTACCGGCGATATCCGGCGCGGAGCCGCCTGCGGGTTCATATAAACCAAAGCCTTGCTCGTTGAGGCTGGCGGACGGCAGCATGCCCATTGAACCGGTAATCATGGCGCATTCGTCAGACAGGATGTCGCCGAAAAGATTGGAGCACAGCAGGACGTCAAACTGGGACGGATCTTTGATCAGCTGCATGGTGGCGTTGTCGATATACATATGCGACAGCTCAACGTCAGGATACTGCTTACTGACTTCACTAACGATTTCACGCCACAAAATAGAAGACTGCAGCACGTTCGCTTTATCAATCGAGGTCACTTTGTGGCGACGCTTGCGGGCGGACTCGAACGCAATATGGGCGATACGCTCAATCTCAAAGCGATGATACACCTCGGTATCGAACGCTTTCTCATGCTGGCCGCTGCCTTCACGGCCTTTCGGCTGGCCGAAGTAAATGCCGCCGGTCAGTTCGCGGACGCATAAAATGTCGAAGCCGTTAGCGGCGATATCGGCGCGCAGCGGGCAAAACTCTTCCAGGCCCTGGTACAGCTTAGCCGGGCGCAGGTTGCTGAATAATTTGAAATGCTTACGCAGGGGCAGCAGCGCGCCGCGCTCCGGCTGCTCCGCGGGCGGCAGATGCTCCCATTTCGGTCCGCCAACGGAGCCAAACAGGATCGCGTCGGCCTGTTCGCAGCCTTCGACGGTAGTCTGCGGCAGGGGAGTGCCCTGACGATCGATGGCGACACCGCCGACGTCGTGCTGGCTGGTGGTAATGCGCATATCAAAACGGTGGCGAACGGCTTCCAGTACTTTCATCGCCTGGTTCATGACTTCCGGGCCAATACCATCACCTGGTAAAACAGCAATATGGTAATTCTTCGACATTACACGGTTTCCTTATTGTTCTCTTTATTCTGAGCTTTGCGTTGCAATTCTTTTTCGACTTCAGCGGCGCGCCAGATATTGTTCAGGACGTGAACCATGGCTTTCGCGGAAGATTCCACGATATCCGTCGCCAGACCCACGCCGTGGAAGCGGCGGCCGTTGTAGTTCGCCACGATGTCCACCTGGCCCAGCGCATCCTTACCCTGACCCTTGGCGTTGAGATCATATTTGACCAGCTCAATCTCATAGCCGGTGATGCGGTTAATGGCCTGATAAATGGCGTCCACCGGGCCGTTACCGTTGGCGGCCTCAGCTTTTGTTTCATCACCGCATGCCAGCTTCACGGAGGCGGTTGCGATATCGCTGGAGCCGGACTGCACGCTGAAGTAATCCAGGCGGAAATGCTCCGGTTCTTCCTGCTGTTTATTAATGAAGGCTAACGCTTCCAGGTCATAGTCAAATACCTGGCCCTTTTTATCCGCCAGCTTGAGGAACGCGTCATACAGATGGTCCATGTTGTAGTCGGTGTCTTTATAGCCCATCTCTTCCATACGGTGTTTCACCGCCGCGCGGCCGGAGCGTGAGGTCAGGTTCAGCTGCACCTGGTTCAGACCGATAGATTCCGGCGTCATGATTTCGTAGTTTTCGCGATTCTTCAGCACGCCGTCCTGGTGAATACCGGAAGAGTGGGCAAAGGCGCCGGTTCCGACGATAGCTTTGTTGGCAGGAATCGGCATATTACAAATCTGGCTGACGGTCTGGCTGGTACGCCATATTTCCTGGTGATTAATGCGGGTGTGCACATTCATAATGTCTTTGCGCACTTTAATCGCCATGATCACTTCTTCCAGCGAGCAGTTGCCGGCGCGTTCGCCGATACCGTTCATCGCGCCTTCGACCTGGCGAGCGCCGGCGTGGACCGCTGCGAGGGCGTTACCGACCGCGATGCCTAAGTCGTCATGGGTATGGACGGAGATAATGGCCTTGTCGATGTTAGGCACGCGTTCGTACAAACCGGTGATGATGTTGGCGAATTCGAACGGCATGGTGTAGCCGACGGTATCCGGAATATTGATGGTCGTTGCGCCTGCATTAATCGCGGCTTCAACGACGCGAGCCAGATCGGCAATCGGCGTACGGCCAGCGTCTTCACAGGAAAACTCGACATCGTCAGTGTAGTTGCGTGCGCGCTTCACCATATAGATGGCACGTTCAATAACCTCATCCAGGTTACTGCGCAGCTTGGTGGCGATATGCATCGGCGAGGTGGCGATAAAAGTGTGAATACGGAACGCTTCCGCCACTTTTAATGATTCTGCTGCAACATCGATATCTTTTTCTACGCAGCGGGCCAGGGCGCAAACGCGGCTGTTTTTGATCGTGCGCGCGATGGTTTGCACAGATTCAAAGTCGCCTGGAGACGAGACTGGGAAGCCCACTTCCATGACGTCAACGCCCATCCGCTCCAGGGCCATAGCAATCTGCAGTTTCTCTTTCACACTCAGGCTGGCTTGTAACGCTTGTTCACCGTCGCGTAAGGTCGTATCGAAAATAATGACTTGCTGGCTCATGGTTTAGATCCTTGGTCTGTGTCCTGGCGCCTTGCTTACGAGCATAAAAAAACCCGCGCATTGGCGCGGGTTTTATAGTCTTGCTGGAAGATGACTTAACGATGAACGTCGCCCAACAGCCTACCGCGCAAAATGGATGCGTTTAGTAGTAGTAGGCTGAGAAAGCGAATGCTGCGAATCATTGCGTCATGCTCCAGATGAAATCGTTATGCATTTAGAGTTACTGGATATGGGGTTTGATGTCAACCCTTGGGTGAAGAAAAGGTCTTTTTACCCGCGAGAAGAATTAGCTAATTGTGCTGACGATCGCGCTTTTTTGCCGATGATCCTTTTTAGGACATCAGCGCATGTTGAGATATTTTCACTATTTGATAATTTTGATTTTCGCTGAGAGCCGCAAGGATAGCGCGCCTGGCCAGAATCATATCTTAATGAAATAGCTGAATTTATTTGTTTGCTGAATGTGTCCATGTTTGTAAGGGGGAATTATCAATGATAATAAAATGTGAATGTTAAGGGCAGCTTAAACCGATATTGTAATAGTGCTTAAATTATAGTTAACCGCTGCTGTTATTGTTTATTTTTGATATTTATGGGTACACTTGGTTTTATCAAGTAAACAATATGGTTAGGGGGTTGCGAGTACGTTCAACCGCAGAATTTTCGTCGCCACTCATAACCTTAATATATTCCTAAAATTCATCTTTGCCCTTTTGTAAATGTCATATGCATGGTAAATGATATTTTCAGAATTAATTACTGCACTTTGGCAAAGGGAATTTAGCGTGACAGTGGAGTTAAATATGTTAAAAGAAAATACTGAATATAAGCCGGACTCAGAGGTGGAAAACGCAAAACCTCAGCTGAGAATGGTCGACCTGAATCTGTTAACCGTATTTGATGCGGTAATGCAGGAACAAAATATCACCCGTGCGGCACATTCCCTGGGGATGTCGCAGCCGGCGGTCAGCAATGCCGTATCAAGACTGAAAGTGATGTTTAATGATGAGCTGTTTGTTCGTTATGGGCGCGGCATCCAGCCAACGGCGCGTGCTTATCAGCTATTTGGTTCTGTACGACAGGCATTACAATTAGTGCAGAACGAGTTGCCGGGCTCGGGCTTCGAGCCGCTCAGCAGCGAGCGGGTCTTTAATTTATGCGTTTGCAGCCCGCTGGATAATGCATTGACTTCGGTTATTTTCAATAAAGTTGGCGAGATTGCGCCCAACATTCATTTGGTCTTTAAATCGGCATTGAATCAAAACACGGAACATCAATTACGTTATCAGGAAATTGAATTCGTTATTGGTTATGAAGAGTTTCGTCGCCCTGAGTTTGCCTGCGTGCCTTTATTTAAAGATGAAATGGTGCTGGTGGCGAGCCGGAAACATCCGCGTATTTCTGGCCCAATGATGGAAAATGATATTTATCAGGAGGAGCACGCGGTTGTCGCGCTCGATCGCTACGCTTCATTTAGCCAGCCGTGGTATGACACCGCGGATAAACAATCGCGTATTGCTTATCAAGGTAACGCGATGGTCAGCGTATTAAATGTGGTTTCCCAGACCAATATGGTTGCTATCGCACCGCGCTGGTTAGCCAGCGAGTTTGCCGATAAGCTGGATCTGCAAATATTACCGTTGCCGCTGAAAGTGAATAGCCGTACCTGCTATCTTTCATGGCATGAAGCGGCGGGCCGTGATAAAGGGCATCAGTGGATGGAAGAATTGCTGGTCAATATCTGCCAGCGCTAAACGGTCGCGATACAAACGGGGGCTTCGGCTCCTGCTTTGTGTGACAAAAATCACTAAACGTAGAATTTTATTCTGTTTGCGCTTGTCCGCCCCCGGCGCTGCCCGTTAAAAAATGGATGATTTGCTGTAGTTGGTTATTTTCCCCGAGCATTGACTATCATATTTTCTTATCTCCGAAGTTTTTCACCGTGTTTTAGCTGCGAACCTTTCTTTTATCCTTTTAATGCCTCTTAGGTGCCGACGGTCGCCAATTGCCTGCCCGTTAGCGAGCAGTTATGGTAACGGCATGCAGTCTATTCACCTCAGGACGAAGCTTTTGCGCTTCGTCTTGTGCGAGCGCGCGGAAATCGGATTCCGCTGTCGTTAAAAACTATAAGCCGGGAGGCAAACCATGGAGATGTTGTCAGGAGCCGAAATGGTCGTCCAGTCGCTGGTCGATCAGGGCGTCAAGCAGGTGTTCGGTTATCCCGGGGGCGCGGTCCTCGATATCTATGATGCGTTACATACCCTTGGCGGAATCGATCACGTACTGGTCCGCCATGAGCAAGCTGCCGTGCATATGGCGGATGGCCTTGCGCGCGCAACGGGCGAGGTCGGGGTAGTCCTGGTGACCTCGGGTCCGGGGGCGACTAACGCGATTACCGGCATTGCGACGGCTTATATGGATTCCATTCCGCTGGTGATTCTTTCCGGTCAGGTCGCGACGTCCTTAATTGGCTACGATGCTTTCCAGGAGTGCGACATGGTGGGGATCTCCCGACCGGTGGTAAAACACAGCTTTCTGGTTAAGCAAACCGAAGATATTCCCGGCGTGCTGAAAAAAGCGTTCTGGCTGGCGGCCAGCGGGCGTCCCGGCCCGGTCGTCGTGGATCTACCGAAAGATATTCTCAATCCGGCGAAAAAACTGCCGTACGCCTGGCCAGATACGGTCAGCATGCGCTCTTATAATCCGACGACGTCGGGTCATAAAGGGCAGATTAAACGTGCGCTGCAGACGCTGGTGGCGGCCAAAAAACCGGTGGTTTACGTCGGTGGCGGGGCAATAAACGCGCAGTGTGAACCGCAGCTATTTGCGCTGGTTGAGAAACTGAAGCTGCCGGTGGCGTCTTCGCTGATGGGGCTGGGCGCCTTCCCTGCCTCGCATCAGCAGGCGTTAGGGATGCTGGGCATGCATGGGACCTATGAAGCCAATATGACCATGCACCATTCCGACGTGATTTTCGCCGTTGGCGTGCGCTTCGACGATCGTACAACGAATAATCTGGCCAGGTACTGTCCGAACGCGACGGTGCTGCATATTGATATCGATCCCACTTCGATATCCAAGACCGTTCCTGCCGACGTGCCTATCGTTGGCGACGCCCGCCTGGTACTGGAACAGATGCTGGAACTGCTCGACCATGAAGAGACTCAGCAGCCGCTGGATGAAATCCGCGACTGGTGGCAGCAGATTGAGCAGTGGCGCGCGCGTCATTGCCTGCAGTACGACACGCAAAGCGGCAAGATTAAACCGCAGGCGGTAATTGAGACCATCTGGCGGCTGACGCACGGCGATGCGTACGTGACGTCCGATGTGGGTCAGCATCAGATGTTCGCGGCGCTTTATTATCCTTTCGACAAACCGCGGCGCTGGATCAACTCAGGTGGTCTGGGAACGATGGGATTTGGCCTTCCCGCCGCGCTGGGCGTGAAGATGGCGCTGCCGGAAGAAACGGTGATTTGCGTGACCGGCGATGGCAGCATCCAGATGAATATTCAGGAGCTCTCCACCGCGCTGCAGTACGAGCTGCCGGTGCTGGTGCTGAACCTCAATAACCGCTACCTCGGGATGGTGAAGCAGTGGCAGGATATGCTTTACTCTGGCCGTCATTCACAATCCTATATGGAGTCATTGCCTGATTTTGCTCGCGTCGCGGAAGCCTACGGCCACGTGGGGATTCGTATCAGCGACCCGCAGGAGCTGGAAGCGAAGCTCGCTGAGGCGCTGGAGCAGGTGCGTAATAATCGACTGGTTTTCGTTGATGTAACGGTTGACGGCAGTGAGCATGTATACCCCATGCAGATTCGCGGCGGCGGTATGGACGAGATGTGGCTGAGCAAAACGGAGAGGACCTGATTATGCGCCGGATATTATCAGTATTACTGGAGAACGAATCGGGCGCGCTATCCCGCGTGATCGGCCTCTTTTCACAGCGCGGTTATAATATTGAAAGCCTGACGGTTGCGCCGACGGACGATCCGACGTTATCCAGAATGACGATTCAAACCGTTGGCGATGAGAAAGCGATTGAGCAGATAGAAAAGCAGCTGCACAAGCTGGTAGACGTGCTGCGCGTTAACGAGCTCGGACAAGGCGCGCACGTTGAGCGTGAAATTATGCTGGTGAAGGTCCAGGCCAGCGGCTATGGACGCGATGAGGTCAAGCGCAATACGGAAATCTTCCGTGGGCAAATTATCGACGTCACGCCGTCTATCTATACCGTTCAGCTGGCGGGAACCAGCGATAAGCTGGATGCGTTTTTGGCTTCGCTGCGCGACGTGGCGCGAATTGTTGAAGTCGCCCGCTCGGGCGTAGTCGGATTGTCGCGCGGCGACAAAATCATGCGCTGAGCCGCTTAAACCGACGTAAAAATAGCCCGACACAGCCTGTCGGGCTATTTTTTTGCGAAATCGGTGGGAACTGTGGACTAAAGCGGTTGCTGCGCTTACTTTTCTGCGCTTAGATGTTATAAAAACGAATCCATACCTGAAGAATGGTTATGTTCTGTACTTATTACCCAAGGGGCAATTGTGAAACTGGATGAAATCGCCCGGCTGGCCGGTGTCTCGCGAACGACCGCTAGCTATGTGATTAATGGGAAAGCGAAGCAGTATCGCGTTAGCGATAAAACTGTTGAAAAGGTGATGGCGGTGGTTCGTGAGCACAACTATCATCCGAATGCGGTTGCTGCAGGCTTGCGTGCAGGACGTACGCGGTCCATTGGTCTGGTTATCCCGGACCTGGAAAACACCAGCTATACGCGCATCGCTAATTACCTGGAGCGTCAGGCGCGCCAGCGCGGCTATCAGCTATTGATCGCCTGCTCCGAGGATCAGCCGGATAACGAAATGCGCTGCATTGAGCATCTGCTGCAGCGTCAGGTCGACGCGATAATCGTTTCCACCTCATTACCGCCTGAACATCCGTTCTATCAGCGCTGGGCTAACGATCCGTTCCCGATTGTCGCGCTCGACCGCGCGCTCGATCGAGAGCACTTCACCAGCGTGGTGGGCGCCGATCAGGACGATGCTGAAATGCTCGGTGCGGAATTGCGTAAGTTTCCGGCTGAAACGGTGCTGTACCTTGGCGCGCTGCCGGAGCTTTCGGTGAGCTTCCTGCGCGAGCAGGGATTCCGTACGGCATGGAAGGACGATCCGCGAGAGGTGCATTTCCTCTATGCAAACAGCTACGAGCGCGAAGCCGCGGCGCAGCTCTTTGAAAAGTGGCTGGAAACGCATCCAATGCCTCAGGCGCTGTTTACGACTTCGTTTCCGCTGCTGCAGGGCGTGATGGACGTCACGCTGCGCCGGGAAGGGAAGCTGCCTTCCGAGCTGGCTATTGCCACTTTTGGCGATAATGAACTGCTGGATTTCCTCCAGTGTCCCGTTTTAGCCGTGGCCCAGCGCCACCGCGACGTGGCGGAGCGCGTGCTGGAGATCGTGCTCGCCAGCCTTGATGAACCGCGTAAGCCGAAACCAGGGTTAAGCCGTATCCGGCGCAATCTTTATCGTCGCGGCAGCCTGAATCGCCGCTAAGCGCGTGACCAGGATTATTCGTAGAGCATTCGCCAGACGGAGACGCGTCTGGCGATAATCCGCTGAGATGACGTAAAAATTGCAGGGTTAAGGATCTTTCAGACAAATCCTTAATCTTCCTGACATCTCTTTTAATTTTATTCTTCGTGCCATTTATTCCACGGTTTAATTAGCCCATAAAAGGATTAGCGTATTTATTTGTATTATTTTGTTACATTCAGCGGGTGAGTTGCTGAATTAACACTCATTTCCTCGCTATTATGGTAGCGATAAGCGCTGTACCCCGCAGTAAGAGTGCCTCTCCTGTGAAAACTGGTGCTGTTAACGGTCATCAGAATGGCCTAAAATGCCGCTCGCGTCGCAAACTGACACTTTATATTTTCCCTTCGAAGATATTTTGCTGCTTTAACTGTTACAAGTTTGTTGGTTGTTTTCTTACCGATATTCATAACGTTAATTTGCCTCGTTTGTTGGTTGATTTTTCCTCAGGGCGAATATCGGCTGTAAATAATGGGTTTTTGAGCTCTGTTGGCATCCGTGCTGGCTTGACAAGCTTTTCCTCCGCTCCGTAAACTCCTTCTTGTGGGAATTTGTGGGGTAAAGTGGCGAAAAGGGGTGAGGCTGGCATGTTCCGTGGGGCAACGTTAGTCAATCTCGACAGTAAAGGCCGTCTGGCCGTACCGACGCGCTACCGCGACGGGCTGATCGAGAACGCTTCCGGTCAATTGGTATGCACCATTGACATCCATCACCCGTGCCTGCTGCTTTACCCTTTGCCTGAATGGGAAATCATCGAGCAAAAATTATCGCGTTTATCGAGCATGAACCCCACCGAGCGGCGCGTACAGCGTTTGCTTCTGGGACATGCCAGCGAATGTCAGATGGATAGCGCCGGGAGGCTATTAATCGCCCCGGTGCTGCGGCAACACGCCGGGCTGACAAAAGAAGTGATGCTGGTCGGGCAGTTCAATAAGTTTGAGCTGTGGGACGAAACGACCTGGTATCAACGGGTCAAGGAAGATATCGACGCTGAGCAGTCCGCTTCCGGGGAACTGTCGGAGCGCCTGCAGGATTTGTCTTTGTAAAATGATGGAAAATTATAAACACACTACGGTACTTCTGGATGAAGCCGTTAACGGCCTGAATATTCGTCCTGACGGTATCTACATTGATGGTACCTTTGGCCGCGGCGGCCACTCGCGCCTGATTCTCTCCCAGCTGGGAGCGGAGGGACGCCTGCTGGCGATCGATCGCGACCCGCAGGCTATCGCCGTCGCGAAAACTATCGATGATCCCCGCTTTTCCATCGTTCATGGTCCTTTTTCTCAGCTGGCCGACTATGTTGGCGAGCGCAATCTAACCGGCAAGATCGACGGTATTCTGCTCGATCTTGGCGTCTCCTCACCGCAGCTGGATGACGCTGAACGTGGCTTCTCTTTTATGCGCGATGGTCCGCTGGATATGCGCATGGATCCGACGCGCGGCCAGTCAGCCGCTGAATGGCTACAAACCGCCGACGAAGCCGATATTGCCTGGGTCATCAAAACCTTCGGCGAAGAGCGCTTTGGTAAACGCATTGCCCGCGCCATCGTCGAACGCAACCGCGTGGAACCGATGACGCGTACCAAAGAGCTGGCGGAGGTCGTTGCGGCGGCGACGCCGGTGAAAGATAAATTCAAACATCCCGCGACCCGTACCTTCCAGGCGGTGCGCATTTGGGTGAACAGTGAACTGGAGGAGATAGAGCAGGCGCTAAAAAGCTCGCTCAGCGTGCTGGCCCCGGGCGGGCGGCTCTCAATCATCAGTTTCCACTCGCTGGAAGACCGTATTGTGAAACGCTTTATGCGCGAGCAAAGCCGTGGTCCGCAGGTTCCGGCAGGGTTACCGATGACCGAAGAGCAGCTTAAAAAACTGGGCGGCCGTGAGCTAAGAGCATTAGGCAAGTTGATGCCGGGCGAAAAAGAGGTAGCTGAAAATCCTCGTGCCCGTAGTTCAGTTCTGCGTATTGCAGAGAGGACGAACGCATGATCGGCAGAGTGACAGAAGCCCTAAGCAAGGTGAAAGGGTCGATAGGAAGCAACGAGCGCCATGCTTTGCCTGGCGTGATCGGAGACGACCTTCTGCGGTTTGGGAAGCTGCCACTCTGCCTGTTCATTTGCATCATTATTACGGCGATTACGGTGGTGACAACGGCGCACCATACTCGCCTCTTAACCGCGCAGCGCGAACAGCTGGTGCTGGAACGCGACGCGCTGGATATTGAATGGCGCAACCTGATCCTCGAAGAAAATGCTCTCGGCGATCACAGTCGGGTTGAGCGGATCGCGACCGAGAAGCTGCAGATGCAGCACGTCGATCCATCACAAGAAAATATCGTTGTACAGAAATAAGGATTATTGCGACGCATGAAAGCAGCGCCGAAAACGCCAAAAGCAAAACGTCAGGAAGAACAGGCCAACTTTATCAGTTGGCGTTTTGCGTTGCTGTGCGGCTGTATTCTGCTGGCGCTGGGCTTCCTGCTGGGCCGCGTGGCCTGGCTACAGGTGATTAGCCCGGACATGCTGGTACGCCAGGGCGATATGCGTTCTCTGCGCGTGCAGGAAGTCTCTACCGCGCGCGGAATGATAACCGATCGTTCCGGCCGCCCGCTGGCGGTGAGCGTGCCGGTAAAAGCTATCTGGGCTGACCCGAAAGAGCTGCATGAAGCCGGGGGCGTGACCCTGGACAACCGCTGGAAGGCGCTGGCCGATGCGCTGAATATGCCGCTGGATCAGCTGGCATCGCGCATCAATACCAATCCACGGATGCGTTTTATCTATCTGGCGCGTCAGGTGAACCCTGATATGGCCGACTACATCCGTAAATTGAAGCTGCCGGGGATTCATCTGCGGGAAGAGTCCCGCCGCTACTATCCGTCTGGCGAAGTAACCGCTCACCTCATTGGCTTCACTAACGTCGATAGCCAGGGGATTGAGGGCGTAGAGAAGAGCTTTGATAAGTGGCTTACCGGCCAGCCCGGCGAGCGTATCGTGCGTAAAGACCGCTATGGTCGGGTAATCGAAGATATTTCGTCCACCGATAGCCAGGCCGCGCATAACCTGGCGCTGAGCATTGACGAACGCCTGCAGGCGCTGGTGTATCGCGAGCTGAATAATGCGGTGGCGTTCAACAAAGCGGAGTCAGGTACCGCGGTTCTGGTCGACGTTAACACCGGCGAAGTGCTGGCGATGGCCAACAGCCCGTCGTACAACCCGAATAATTTCGCGGGTACCTCCAAAGATACGATGCGTAACCGCGCCATTACCGACGTGTTTGAGCCGGGTTCAACGGTGAAGCCGATGGTGGTGATGACGGCGCTTCAGCGCGGCATTGTTAACGAAAATACCGTACTGAACACCATTCCCTATCGAATTAACGGCCACGAAATCAAAGACGTGGCGCGCTACAGCGAATTGACCCTGACCGGGGTACTACAGAAGTCGAGTAACGTCGGTGTTTCTAAGCTGGCGTTAGCGATGCCGTCCTCAGCGTTAGTAGATACTTACTCACGTTTTGGACTCGGAAAAGCGACCAATTTGGGGTTGGTCGGAGAACGCAGTGGCTTATACCCTCAAAAACAACGGTGGTCTGACATAGAGAGGGCCACCTTTTCTTTCGGCTATGGGCTAATGGTAACCCCGTTACAGTTAGCGCGAGTCTACGCAACGATCGGCAGCTACGGCATCTATCGCCCGCTGTCGATTACCAAAGTTGATCCACCGGTTCCGGGCGAGCGCGTCTTCCCGGAATCACTCGTTCGTACCGTTGTTCATATGATGGAAAGCGTGGCGCTGCCCGGCGGCGGCGGCGTGAAGGCGGCGATCAAAGGCTATCGCATCGCCATTAAAACCGGTACGGCGAAAAAAGTAGGGCCCGACGGCCGCTACATCAACAAATACATTGCTTACACCGCAGGCGTTGCGCCCGCCAGCCATCCGCGCTTTGCGCTGGTGGTGGTGATCAACGATCCGCAGGCGGGTAAATACTACGGCGGCGCCGTTTCCGCGCCGGTCTTCGGTGCCATCATGGGCGGCGTACTGCGCACCATGAACATTGAACCGGATGCGCTGGCAACGGCTGAAAAAAGTGAATTAGTGATTAATCAAGGCGAGGGAACAGGTGGCAGATCGTAATTTGCGCGACCTTCTCGCTCCGTGGGTGCCAAATGCGCCGGAGCGAATTCTGCGAGAAATGACGCTGGACAGCCGGGTGGCTGCTTCTGGCGATCTTTTTATCGCGGTTTTAGGTCATCAGGCGGACGGGCGTCGTTATATCCCGCAGGCGATAGCGCAAGGTGTTGCTGCCATTATTGCTGAGGCCAAAGATGAGGCCCATGACGGCGAAATCCGTGAAATGCACGGTGTGCCGGTTATCTATCTGAGCCAACTCAACGAGCGCTTATCCGCGCTGGCCGGGCGTTTTTACCATCAGCCTTCGGAACAACTGCGCCTGGTGGGCGTCACCGGGACTAACGGCAAGACCACCACGACACAGCTGCTGGCGCAGTGGGCGCAGCTGCTGGGGGAAACCAGCGCGGTAATGGGAACCGTAGGCAATGGCCTGCTGGAGAAAGTTATCCCAACGGAAAACACCACCGGTTCGGCCGTTGATGTTCAACACGTACTCTCTGGCCTGGCAGGGCAGGGGGCGACGTTCGCCGCGATGGAAGTCTCTTCCCACGGGCTGGTGCAGCATCGCGTAGCCGCGCTGCAGTTTGCCGCCTCGGTCTTCACCAACCTGAGCCGCGATCACCTCGATTACCACGGTGATATGGAACATTACGAAGCGGCGAAATGGCTGCTCTACTCAACCCACCATTGCGGGCAGGCGATTGTTAATGCGGACGATGAAGTCGGTCGCCGCTGGCTGGCGAAGCTGCCGGATGCGGTTGCCGTATCGATGGAAGATCACATTAACCCGAACTGCCGGGGCCGCTGGCTCAAAGCGACCGCCGTGAGCTATCACGATAGCGGCGCCACCATTCAGTTTGCCTCCAGCTGGGGGAACGGCGAGATCGAAAGCCGCCTGATGGGCGCCTTTAACGTCAGCAATCTGCTGCTGGCCTTAGCCACCCTGCTGGCGCTGGGCTATCCGCTTGCCGATCTGCTGAAAACCGCCGCGCGCCTGCAGCCGGTATGCGGGCGTATGGAAGTGTTCGCCGCGCCGGGTAAACCGACCGTGGTCGTTGATTACGCCCACACGCCTGATGCGCTGGAAAAAGCGCTGCAGGCGGCGCGTCTGCACTGTCGCGGTAAACTGTGGTGCGTATTTGGCTGCGGCGGGGATCGCGACAAAGGCAAGCGCCCGCTGATGGGCGCTATCGCCGAAGAGTTTGCCGATATCGTGGTTGTCACCGACGACAACCCGCGCACCGAAGAGCCGCGGGCGATTATCAATGACATTCTGGCCGGCATGCTGGACGCGGGCCATGCCAGGGCGGTGGAAGGTCGTGCGGAAGCGGTCACTAATGCGGTGATGCAGGCGAAAGAAAACGACGTCGTTCTGGTGGCGGGCAAAGGCCACGAGGACTATCAAATCGTCGGCAATCGCCGACTCGATTACTCTGACCGCGTCACCGTAGCGCGTCTGCTGGGGGCGGTAGCATGATTCGCTTGACTCTCAGCCAGCTCGCCGGCATCACGCATGGCGAGCTGCACGGCCGCGATGTGGCGATTGATGACGTCACCTCCGATACCCGAAAAATCACGGCGGGCTGCCTGTTCGTGGCGCTAAAAGGCGAGCGCTTTGATGCGCATGACTTTGCCGAACAGGCGAAAGCTGCCGGCGCGGGCGCACTGTTGGTCAGCCGTCAGCTGGCCTGCGATCTACCGCAGGTGGTGGTGAAGGATACGCGTCTGGCGTTTGGCGAACTGGCCGCGTGGGTGCGTCAGCAGGTGCCGGCGCGCGTGGTCGCGCTGACCGGATCTTCCGGAAAAACCTCGGTTAAAGAGATGACCGCGGCGATTCTGAGCCAGTGCGGCAATACGCTGTATACCGCAGGTAACCTGAACAACGATATCGGCGTGCCGATGACGCTGCTGCGTCTCACCAAAGAACATGACTACGCGGTCATCGAGTTAGGCGCTAATCACCAGGGGGAAATTGCCTGGACCGTTAGTCTGACCCGTCCCGAAGCCGCGTTAGTGAATAACCTGGCCGCCGCGCACCTGGAAGGCTTTGGCTCTCTGGAAGGCGTGGCGAAAGCCAAGGGCGAAATTTACACCGGTCTACCGCTCAACGGCATCGCGATTATGAACGCCGACAATAATGACTGGCTGAACTGGCAAAGCGTGATTGGCGAGCGTAAAACCTGGCGTTTTTCGCCGAACGCCGCCCACAGTGATTTCACGGCAACCAACGTTCATGTGACCTCGCACGGGACTGAATTTACTCTGCAGACCCCAACGGGCAGCGTTGATGTACTGCTACCGCTGCCGGGGCGCCATAACATCGCCAACGCGCTGGCTGCCGCGGCGCTGTCAATGGCGGTGGGGGCGACGCATGAGGCGATCAAAGCGGGTCTGAAAGATCTGAAAGCGGTACCGGGGCGGTTATTCCCGATTCAGCTGACCGACAGCCAGCTGCTGCTGGATGATTCCTATAACGCCAACGTCGGCTCGCTGACCGCCGCGGTACAGGTGCTGTCTGAGATGCCGGGCTACCGGGTACTGGTCGTCGGCGATATGGCCGAACTCGGCGCGGAAAGCCAGGCGTGCCATCGTCAGGTGGGCGAAGCGGCAAAAGCGGCCGGGCTCGATCGCGTACTGAGCGTCGGTACGTTGAGCGCAGAGATCAGCGGCGCCAGCGGCGTTGGCGAACATTTTAGCGAGAAGGCCACGCTGGTGACCCGCCTGCGCGAGCTCACCGCAGAACATAAAATTATGACCATTTTAGTGAAGGGTTCACGTAGTGCCGCCATGGAAGTGGTAGTACGCGCATTACAGGAGAACGGAACATGTTAGTATGGCTGGCCGAACATTTGGTCAAATATTATTCAGGCTTTAACGTCTTTTCCTACCTGACGTTTCGCGCCATTGTCAGCCTGCTGACCGCGCTGTTCATCTCTCTGTGGATGGGCCCGCGCATGATCGCCCGTCTGCAAAAACTCTCCTTTGGCCAGGTTGTACGTAACGATGGCCCGGAATCTCACTTTAGTAAGCGCGGTACGCCGACCATGGGCGGGATCATGATCCTGACCGCCATTGTTGTCTCCGTTCTGCTGTGGGCCTATCCATCTAACCCCTACGTCTGGTGCGTGCTGACGGTACTGGTGGGCTACGGCATCATCGGCTTCGTTGATGACTACCGTAAAGTGGTTCGTAAAGATACCAAGGGTCTGATTGCCCGCTGGAAATACTTCTGGATGTCGGTGATTGCGCTGGGCGTCGCCTTTGCGCTGTATATGGCGGGTAAAGATACGCCGGCGACTCAGCTGGTGGTGCCGTTCTTTAAAGACGTGATGCCGCAGCTGGGCCTGTTCTACGTCCTGCTGGCCTATTTCGTTATCGTCGGGACCGGTAATGCGGTCAACCTGACCGACGGACTTGATGGGCTGGCGATTATGCCAACCGTATTCGTTGCCGCCGGCTTCGCGCTGGTTGCCTGGGCGACCGGGAACATGAATTTCGCCAACTACCTGCATATCCCTTATTTGCGTCACGCCGGTGAACTGGTGATCGTCTGTACAGCGATTGTCGGCGCGGGCCTGGGCTTCCTGTGGTTTAACACCTATCCGGCACAGGTCTTTATGGGCGATGTGGGTTCGCTGGCACTCGGCGGCGCGCTGGGGATTATCGCCGTGCTGCTGCGCCAGGAATTCCTGCTGGTGATTATGGGCGGTGTATTTGTGGTGGAAACGCTCTCGGTGATTCTGCAGGTCGGCTCCTTCAAGCTGCGCGGTCAGCGCATCTTCCGCATGGCGCCGATTCACCATCACTATGAACTGAAAGGCTGGCCGGAACCGCGCGTTATCGTGCGTTTCTGGATTATTTCGCTGATGCTGGTGCTGATTGGCCTGGCGACGCTGAAGGTACGTTAATCATGGCAGATTATCAGGGTAAAAAAGTCGTCATTATTGGGCTGGGTATGACCGGCCTGTCATGCGTGGACTTTTTCATGGCTCGCGGCGTGACGCCGCGGGTGATGGATACCCGCGTTGCGCCGGCGGGGCTGGATAAGCTGCCGGAAGCCGTTGAGCGCTATGTCGGCGGTCTGAACGAAGACTGGCTGTTGACGGCGGACCTGATTGTTGCCAGCCCTGGCATCGCGCTGGCGCATCCTTCCCTGAGCGCCGCGGCGGATGCGGGAGTAGAAATTGTCGGCGATATCGAACTGTTCTGCCGCGAGGCGCAGGCGCCGATTATTGCGATCACCGGTTCCAACGGTAAAAGCACCGTGACTTCCCTTGTGGGAGAAATGGCGAAAGCGGCGGGGTTGAACGTTGGCGTCGGGGGCAATATTGGCCTGCCGGCGCTGATGCTGCTGGATGCTGAGCGCGAACTCTATGTCCTGGAGCTTTCCAGCTTCCAGCTGGAAACCACCTCCAGCCTGCGGGCGGCCGCGGCGACGATCCTTAACGTCACCGAAGATCATATGGACCGCTATCCGCTGGGGCTTCAGCAGTACCGCGCCGCCAAACTGCGCGTTTATGAGAACGCCCGGGCCTGTATCGTTAATGCCGACGATGCGTTAACCATGCCGGTACGCGGCGCTGACGATCGCTGCATCAGCTTCGGCGTTGACGTTGGTGACTATCACCTGAACCGCCAGCAGGGAGAAACCTGGCTGCGCGTCAAAGGCGAGAAAGTGCTCAACGTCAAAGAGATGAAGATTAGCGGCCAGCATAACTACAGTAACGCGCTTGCGGCCCTGGCTCTGGCGGACGCGGCGGGTCTGCCGCGCGCCAGTAGCCTGAAAGCGCTGACCACATTCACCGGGCTGGCGCATCGTTTCCAACTGGTGCTGGAGCACAACGGCGTGCGCTGGATCAACGATTCTAAAGCCACCAACGTCGGCAGTACTGAAGCGGCGCTCAATGGACTGCATCTTGATGGAACGCTCTATCTGCTGCTGGGCGGCGATGGGAAATCCGCTGATTTCACGCCGTTAAGCCGTTACCTGACCGGCGACAACGTTCGCCTGTACTGCTTCGGCCGCGACGGCGCGCAGCTGGCGGCCCTTCGCCCGGACGTCGCCGTGCAAACGGAAACCATGGAGCAGGCGATGCGCCAGATTGCGCCGCAGGTTGTCGCGGGTGATATGGTGCTGCTGTCTCCCGCGTGCGCCAGCCTCGATCAGTTTAAAAACTTTGAACAACGCGGCGACATCTTTGCTCGCCTGGCGAAGGAGTTAGGTTGATGCGTTTATCACTCCCGCGCCTGAAAATGCCACGGCTGAGACTGCCGCGTCTGCCGGGAATGTTTATTTTCGCATGGCTGTTCGCCGCGCTGAAAGGCTGGGTGATGGGCTCGCGGCAAAAAGATACTGATAGCCTGGTGATGTATGACCGGATGCTGCTGTGGCTGACCTTTGGCCTGGCCGCAATCGGCTTCATTATGGTGACCTCGGCGTCGATGCCGGTAGGCCAGCGTCTGGCGAACGATCCGTTTCTGTTTGCCAAGCGCGATGGCTTATACATTCTGCTGGCGCTAGGGCTGGCGATGGTGACGCTGCGCCTGCCGATGGAGTTCTGGCAGCGCCACAGTACCGCGATGCTGATCGCCTCTATCGTCATGCTGCTGATTGTTCTGGTGGTCGGCAGCTCGGTTAACGGGGCGTCGCGCTGGATTGCGCTGGGGCCGCTGCGTATCCAGCCTGCGGAGTTTACCAAGCTGTCGCTGTTCTGCTACATCGCCAACTACCTCGTGCGTAAAGGCGACGAAGTGCGTAACAACCTGCGCGGCTTCTTAAAGCCGATGGGCGTGATTTTCGTACTGGCGATTTTACTGCTGGCGCAGCCTGACCTCGGTACCGTCGTCGTGCTGTTTGTGACCACCCTGGCCATGCTGTTCCTGGCGGGAGCCAAGCTGTGGCAGTTCATCGCCATTATCGGGATGGGGCTTTCGGCGGTCGTACTGCTGATTCTGGCTGAACCGTACCGTATCCGCCGCGTGACCTCTTTCTGGAACCCGTGGGAAGATCCGTTCGGCAGCGGCTACCAGCTAACCCAGTCGCTGATGGCCTTTGGTCGCGGCGAAATGTGGGGGCAGGGCCTGGGCAATTCGGTCCAGAAGCTGGAGTATTTGCCCGAGGCGCACACCGATTTCATCTTCGCCATTATCGGTGAAGAGCTCGGTTATATCGGTGTGGTACTCGCACTTTTAATGGTATTCTTCGTCGCTTTTCGCGCCATGTCCATTGGCCGCAAAGCGCTGGAGATTGACCACCGTTTCTCCGGATTTCTGGCCTGCGCCATTGGGATCTGGTTTAGCTTTCAGGCGCTGGTTAACGTCGGCGCGGCGGCGGGGATGCTGCCAACCAAAGGCCTGACGCTGCCGCTGATCAGTTACGGCGGTTCGAGCCTGCTGATTATGTCGACGGCGATCATGTTGCTGTTACGAATTGATTATGAAACGCGTCTGGAAAAAGCCCAGGCGTTTACACGGGGTGTTCGATGAGCGGTCAGGAAAAGCGCTTAATGGTGATGGCAGGCGGTACCGGCGGACACGTGTTCCCGGGACTGGCGGTTGCGCACCATTTAATGGACCAGGGCTGGCAGGTCCGCTGGCTGGGTACCGCGGATCGTATGGAAGCGGATTTAGTGCCGAAGCACGGCATTGAAATTGATTTCATTCAGATATCCGGCCTGCGCGGCAAGGGCCTGAAGGCGCAGATGCTGGCGCCGGTGCGTATTTTCAACGCCTGGCGTCAGGCGCGAGCGATTATGCAGCGTTTTCAGCCGGACGTGGTGCTGGGCATGGGCGGCTATGTTTCCGGACCCGGCGGTCTGGCGGCATGGTCGCTGGGGATCCCGGTTGTCCTGCATGAACAGAACGGGATTGCCGGCCTGACGAATAAATGGCTGGCGAAAATTGCCAAAAAGGTCATGCAGGCATTTCCCGGCGCTTTCCCGCATGCCGACGTTGTTGGCAACCCGGTTCGTACCGATGTGCTGGCGCTGCCGCTGCCGGAACAGCGGTTAGTCGGGCGTCAGGGGCCGATTCGCGTATTGGTCGTCGGCGGCTCGCAGGGCGCGCGCGTGCTCAATCAGACGATGCCGCAGGTGGCGGCGAAGCTGGGTTCTGCTGTCACCATCTGGCACCAGAGCGGTAAAGGGGGCCAGGAGAGCGTACAGCAGGCTTATTCCGACGCCGGCCAGCCGCAGCACAAAGTCACCGAATTTATTGACGACATGGCGGCGGCTTATGCCTGGGCCGATGTTGTCGTATGTCGTTCCGGGGCGCTGACGGTGAGCGAAATTGCCGCCGCGGGTTTACCGGCGCTGTTTGTGCCTTTTCAGCACAAAGATCGTCAGCAGTACTGGAATGCGCTGCCGTTAGAGAAGGCAGGGGCAGCGAAGATCCTTGAGCAGCCGCAGTTTACCGTGGAGGCCGTCGCGCAAACCTTGGCGGGTTGGGATCGCGAGACGCTGCTGGATATGGCGGAGCGAGCGCGCAGAGCCTCGATTCCGGACGCGACCGAACGGGTAGCAGAAGAAGTGAGCGCCGCAGCACTGGCGCGTTAATCGCGGTGATGATCACCGTCCGAATAAAGAAGTTGATGGCGTAAAGAATGAATACACAAGATCTGGCAAAACTGCGTTCCATAGTGCCCGAGATGCGTCGCGTCCGGCACATTCACTTTGTTGGCATTGGCGGTGCCGGCATGGGCGGTATTGCCGAAGTTCTGGCCAACGAAGGTTATCAGATTAGCGGCTCCGACCTGGCGCCGAATCCGGTGACCCAGCAGTTGACTCAGCTTGGCGCCACTATTTATTTCAACCATCGCCCTGAAAACGTGCGCGATGCGAGCGTTGTCGTGGTTTCCAGCGCGATTTCTGCGGATAACCCGGAAATCGTCGCCGCCCACGAAGCGCGTATTCCGGTTATTCGCCGCGCCGAGATGCTGGCGGAGCTGATGCGTTTTCGCCACGGTATTGCCATTGCCGGCACGCACGGAAAGACCACAACCACGGCGATGGTCTCGAGCATTTACGCTGAAGCCGGGCTGGATCCTACCTTCGTGAACGGTGGTCTGGTCAAAGCCGCTGGCGTGCACGCGCGCCTTGGCCATAGTCGTTACCTGATTGCCGAAGCGGACGAAAGCGACGCCTCGTTCCTGCATTTACAGCCGATGGTCGCTATCGTGACCAATATCGAAGCCGATCATATGGATACCTACCACGGCGACTTCGAAAACCTGAAGCAGACGTTTATTAACTTCCTGCACAATCTGCCGTTCTACGGACGCGCGGTGATGTGCGTGGACGATCCGGTGATTCGTGAACTGCTGCCGCGCGTTGGCCGCCAGCTCACCACCTACGGATTTAGCGATGATGCCGACGTTCGCGTGGAAGAGTATCGTCAGGTTGGCGCTCAGGGCCATTTCCGTCTGGTTCGCCAGGATAAAGAGGTCATTCAGGTGACGCTGAACGCACCGGGTCGCCACAACGCGCTGAACGCGGCGGCGGCGGTGGCCGTTGCCACGGAAGAGGGCATTGATGATGACGCTATTTTGCGCGCGCTGGAAAGCTTCCAGGGCACCGGCCGTCGCTTTGATTTCCTTGGCGAATACCCCTTAGCTGAAGTTAACGGTAAAGAGGGTACCGCGATGCTGATCGATGATTATGGTCATCATCCTACGGAAGTGGATGCCACCATCAAAGCGGCGCGAGCGGGCTGGCCGGATAAAAACCTGGTGATGCTGTTTCAGCCGCACCGTTTTACCCGTACGCGCGATCTGTACGATGATTTCGCCAACGTGCTGACCCAGGTTGACGCGCTGCTGATGCTGGACGTTTATTCCGCGGGCGAAGCCGCTATTCCTGGCGCCGACAGCCGCTCGCTGTGCCGTACGATTCGCGGCCGCGGTAAAGTCGACCCGATTCTGGTTTCCGACCCGGCGCAGGCGGCAGAGATGCTGGCTTCAGTATTGACCGGCAACGATCTGGTGCTGGTTCAGGGGGCGGGAAATATCGGTAAAATCGCCCGTCACCTGGCGGAAATCAAATTGCAGCCGCAAAAATCGCAGGAGGAGCGCCATGGCTGATAAAATCGCGGTCCTCTTTGGCGGAACCTCCGCTGAACGTGAAGTCTCTCTCAATTCAGGTTCGGCGGTGATCGCCGGCCTGCGCGAAGCCGGGGTCGATGCGCACCCGGTCGACCCGCGCGACGTGGATATTACCCAATTGAAAAATATGGGTTTTCAGAAAGCGTTTATTGCCTTGCACGGTCGCGGCGGTGAAGATGGTACGTTGCAGGGTCTGCTGGAGCTGATTCAACTCCCCTATACCGGCAGCGGCGTGATGGCTTCCGCTATCTCAATGGATAAGCTGCGCAGCAAACTGCTGTGGCAGGGCGCCGGGCTGCCGGTTGCGCCGTGGGTTGCGCTAACGCGTAAACAGTTTACCGCGGGGCTTTCCGCTGAGGTAGAACAGCAGATTTCCGCCCTCGGACTGCCGTTGATTGTTAAACCCAGTCGCGAAGGATCCAGCGTCGGTATGTCCAAAGTCAGCGAAAGTTGTGCATTACAAAATGCATTGGCGCTGGCTTTTCAGCATGATGACGAAGTTCTGATTGAAAAATGGCTCAGTGGGCCGGAATTTACCGTCGCTATCGTCGGAGAAGAAATTTTACCGTCAATACGTATCCAGGCGGCTGGAACCTTCTATGATTATGAAGCAAAGTATCTCTCTGATGAAACGCAATATTTCTGCCCTGGCCTGGAAGATTCCGCGCGCGAGGCAGAAATCCAGGCTCTGGTGCAAAAAGCCTGGGATAGTCTTGGCTGTTACGGCTGGGGGCGAATTGATGTGATGCTGGACAGCGATGGCCAGTTTTATCTGCTGGAAGCAAACACCTCTCCTGGCATGACCAGCCATAGCCTGGTGCCCATGGCGGCGCGTCAGGCAGGGATGAGCTTCTCGCAGCTTGTTGTACGAATTCTGGACCTGGCGGGGTGATATGTCGCAGGCTGCGCTGAATACGCGGAACCACGAAGAGGAAGACGAAACCTCTTCGCGTCGAAGTAATGGCTCTCGTCTGGCGGGTATCTTCTTCCTGCTGGCGGTGCTCTGTACCGTGCTGGTCAGCGGATGGATGGTTCTGGGCTGGATGGAAGATGCACAGCGGTTACCGCTGTCAAAGATGGTGGTCACCGGTGAGCGTCACTACACGCGCAACGATGATATCCGTCAGGCGATTCTGGCATTAGGGTCGCCGGGCACCTTTATGACGCAGGACGTCAACATTATTCAAAGCCAGATTGAACGTCTGCCGTGGATTAAGCAGGCGAGCGTCAGAAAGCAGTGGCCGGACGAATTGAAGATTCATCTGGTTGAATATGTGCCGATAGCGCGCTGGAATGATCAGCATATGGTAGACGTGGACGGAAATTCTTTCAGCGTGCCGTCAGATCGCACCAGTAAACAGAATTTACCGATGTTGTACGGCCCGGAAGGCAGTGAGAACGAAGTCCTTCAGGGATACCGCGACATGGGGCAGGTGCTGGCAAAGGATAAATTCACGTTGAAAGTAGCGGCAATGACCGCGCGTCGCTCCTGGCAGTTGACGCTTAATAACGACATTAAGCTCAACCTTGGCCGGGGTGACACCATGAAACGGCTTCAGCGCTTTATGGAACTCTACCCGGTTCTTCAGCAGCAGGCGCAGACCGACGGCAAACGGATAAGCTACGTTGATTTGCGTTATGACTCGGGAGCGGCAGTCGGTTGGGTACCGGCTCCTGTAGAGGAAACTCAACAACAACAGAATCAGGCACAGGCAGAACAACAATGATCAAGGCGACGGACAGAAAACTGGTAGTTGGACTGGAGATTGGCACCGCTAAGGTTGCCGCTTTAGTAGGGGAAGTTCTGCCCGACGGTATGATTAATATCATTGGCGTGGGCAGTTGCCCATCGCGTGGTATGGATAAAGGCGGAGTGAACGACCTGGAATCCGTGGTGAAATGCGTGCAGCGCGCCATTGACCAGGCCGAACTGATGGCGGATTGCCAGATCTCGTCAGTCTATCTGGCGCTTTCAGGCAAACATATCAGCTGTCAAAATGAAATCGGTATGGTGCCGATTTCTGAAGAAGAAGTGACGCAGGACGACGTAGAGAACGTGGTACATACCGCGAAATCGGTTCGCGTGCGCGACGAGCATCGCGTTCTGCACGTTATCCCGCAGGAGTACGCCATCGACTACCAGGAGGGGATTAAAAACCCCGTAGGACTGTCTGGCGTACGCATGCAGGCGAAAGTGCATTTGATTACCTGCCATAACGATATGGCAAAAAATATTGTCAAAGCGGTGGAACGTTGCGGTCTGAAAGTCGACCAGCTTATTTTCGCCGGTTTAGCCGCCAGCTATTCCGTATTAACGGAAGACGAACGTGAACTGGGTGTCTGCGTGGTGGATATCGGCGGTGGTACAATGGATATTGCGGTCTATACCGGCGGCGCGCTGCGTCATACCAAAGTGATCCCGTACGCGGGCAACGTGGTGACCAGCGATATTGCCTACGCTTTCGGTACGCCGCCGAGCGACGCAGAAGCCATTAAAGTGCGTCACGGCTGTGCGCTGGGTTCCATCGTTGGTAAAGACGAGAACGTGGAAGTCCCCAGCGTGGGCGGGCGTCCGCCTCGTAGTCTGCAGCGTCAGACGCTGGCCGAGGTGATTGAGCCACGTTATACCGAATTGCTCAACCTGGTGAATGAAGAGATCCTGCAGCTGCAGGAACAGCTCCGTCAACAAGGTGTGAAGCACCACCTGGCGGCTGGCATTGTATTAACCGGCGGTGCGGCGCAAATTGAAGGACTTGCCGCCTGTGCGCAGCGCGTATTCCATACGCAGGTGAGAATTGGCGCGCCGCTGAATATTACCGGATTAACGGATTATGCCCAGGAGCCGTATTACTCGACGGCGGTTGGGCTGCTGCACTACGGGAAGGAATCTCATCTCAGTGGTGAAGCAGAGGTGGAAAAACGCGTAACGGTCGGGTCGTGGATCAAACGACTCAACAGTTGGTTGCGAAAAGAGTTTTAATTTTTTAAGAGAACGCAGAAAATTAGCGTTCTCAGGCGACAGGCACAACGGAGAGAGAAATTATGTTTGAACCTATGGAACTGACCAACGACGCGGTGATTAAAGTCATCGGCGTCGGCGGCGGCGGCGGTAACGCCGTTGAGCACATGGTGCGCGAGCGCATTGAGGGTGTTGAATTTTTCGCGGTGAACACCGACGCGCAGGCTCTGCGCAAAACGGCTGTTGGCCAGACTATCCAGATCGGTAGCGGTATTACCAAAGGTCTGGGCGCAGGCGCAAACCCGGAAGTCGGCCGTAACGCGGCGGATGAAGACCGTGAAGCGCTGCGTGCCGCCCTTGACGGCGCCGATATGGTGTTTATCGCAGCCGGCATGGGCGGCGGTACCGGAACCGGTGCTGCGCCAGTGGTGGCTGAAGTTGCAAAAGATTTAGGTATCCTCACCGTTGCCGTGGTGACTAAGCCGTTCAATTTTGAAGGCAAGAAGCGCATGGCGTTCGCTGAGCAGGGCATCACCGAGCTGTCCAAGCATGTGGATTCGCTGATCACCATCCCGAACGACAAGCTGCTGAAGGTTCTCGGCCGCGGCATTTCTCTGCTCGACGCTTTCGGTGCGGCCAACGACGTGCTGAAAGGCGCGGTGCAGGGTATCGCTGAGCTGATCACCCGCCCAGGCCTGATGAACGTCGACTTTGCGGACGTGCGTACAGTGATGTCTGAAATGGGCTACGCCATGATGGGCTCCGGCGTGGCGAGCGGTGAAGACCGTGCGGAAGAAGCGGCTGAAATGGCGATCTCTTCTCCGCTGCTGGAAGATATCGATCTGTCCGGCGCGCGTGGCGTTCTGGTCAACATCACTGCGGGCTTCGACCTGCGTCTGGATGAGTTCGAGACCGTAGGTAACACTATCCGCGCATTTGCTTCGGATAACGCCACCGTGGTTATCGGTACCTCTCTGGACCCGGATATGAACGACGAGCTGCGCGTCACCGTCGTTGCTACCGGTATCGGTATGGACAAACGTCCGGAAATCACCCTGGTCACCAACAAACAGGTGCAGCAGCCGGTGATGGATCGTTACCAGCAGCACGGTATGTCTCCACTGACGCAAGAGCAGAAACCGGCCGCAAAAGTGGTCAACGACAATACGCCGCAGGCCGCGAAAGAGCCAGATTATCTGGATATTCCAGCCTTCCTGCGTAAGCAGGCCGATTAAGAATTGGCTGGAAGTTGGGCATCTGCGCTCTTTGTGCTAAACTGGCCTGCCGAATGTATAGTACACTTCGGTTGGATAGGTAACTTGGCGAGATTATACGATGATCAAACAAAGGACTCTTAAACGTATCGTTCAGGCGACTGGCGTCGGTTTGCATACCGGCAAGAAAGTCACCCTGACGTTACGCCCTGCGCCGGCAAATACCGGGGTCATCTATCGTCGCACCGACTTGAATCCACCGGTTGATTTTCCGGCTGATGCCAAATCTGTGCGTGATACCATGCTCTGTACTTGCCTGGTCAATGAGCATGACGTGCGGATATCGACGGTTGAGCACCTCAATGCCGCGCTGGCTGGCTTGGGTATCGACAACATTATTATTGAAGTCGATGCGCCGGAAGTCCCAATTATGGACGGTAGTGCGGCTCCGTTCGTTTATCTGTTGCTGGATGCCGGCATCGATGAACTGAACTGCGCTAAGAAATTTGTGCGTATCAAAGAGACAGTTCGCGTTGAAGATGGCGATAAATGGGCCGAATTCAAACCGTATAATGGTTTTTCACTGGACTTCACCATTGATTTTAACCATCCGGCGATTGACTCCAGCAGCCAGCGCTACGCAATGAACTTCTCGGCTGATGCGTTTATGCGCCAGATTAGCCGCGCGCGTACCTTCGGTTTTATGCGTGATATCGAATATCTGCAGTCCCGCGGCCTGTGCCTGGGCGGCAGCTTCGATTGTGCCATCGTTGTTGACGATTATCGCGTACTGAACGAAGACGGTTTGCGCTTTGAAGATGAGTTTGTCCGTCACAAAATGCTGGATGCCATTGGCGACCTCTTTATGTGTGGTCACAACATTATCGGCGCATTTACGGCGTACAAATCCGGTCACGCGTTGAATAACAAACTGCTGCAGGCTGTTCTGGCAAAACAGGAAGCCTGGGAGTATGTGACCTTCGAGGACGACGCAGAAATGCCGCTGGCGTTCCGCGCCCCGACGCTGGTTCTGGCATAAGTCAGACCCGGCAGTAAATTCGACTGGTAACCTGGTACTCTCTCCGGCCAGGGAGCCAGTCGTTTTCTTTTTTATATTCCCGCTGAGTCCTGCTTTGATTTTTAACTGCATTTTTTGCGCGTTCGTTCCTTTTTTAAACGTTTTTCCCCCGCCTGAGACCTCATTCCTGCTGCCGTGACGGCGTATTAATGTTAGTATTTGGACGCAAAATATTTCTTAGGGTTGCTACCAACAAAAGGTAACGTAAGTGAGTGGATTGCTGACGCGCTGGCGACAGTTTGGCAGACGGTATTTCTGGCCGCATCTCCTGTTGGGGATGGTCGCGGCTAGCCTCGGCCTGCCTGCGCTTAGCAATGGTCATGAGCATGAGACCGCGTCACCCACTAAAACGACGTCCAGCAACCATAATCCTGCTAAAGTTAATTTTTCTCAGCTAGCGCTGCTGGAATCTTCCAGTCGTCGGCCCAATTTCACGGTTGATTACTGGCATCAGCACGCCATTCGTACGGTCATTCGCCACCTCTCTTTTGCGATGGCCCCGCAGGCGCTGCCGGTAGCGGAAGAGTCTTCACCGCTTCAGGCGCAGCATCTGGCCCTTCTCGACACGCTTAGCGCGCTGTTGACGCAGGAGAGTAAACCTCCGGCCATTGTTCATCTGGCGGCATATAACCCCTCTATTTCCCACTGCGCGTTTCGCGTCTGTACCTGGATTAGCCAGGTGGCCGGCATACGCGCAGGGCCTCAACGTCTCAGCTAAACCAAAAACGGACCATTCTATTTTTTTGTGACTCCGCACCGCGGGGCGTTTGAGATTTTATTATGCTAATCAAATTATTAACTAAAGTATTCGGTAGTCGTAACGACCGTACGCTGCGTCGTATGCGCAAAGCCGTCAACGTGATCAACGCCATGGAACCGTCCATGGAAAAACTGTCCGACGACGAACTGAAAGGGAAAACCGCTGAGTTCCGCGCTCGCCTGGAAAAAGGCGAAGCCCTGGAGAGCCTGATCCCGGAAGCCTTTGCCGTCGTGCGTGAAGCCAGTAAACGCGTCTTCGGCATGCGTCACTTTGACGTTCAGCTGCTGGGCGGCATGGTTCTCAACGACCGCTGTATTGCAGAAATGCGTACCGGTGAAGGTAAAACGCTGACCGCAACTCTGCCTGCCTATCTGAATGCGCTGACCGGTAAAGGCGTTCACGTGGTGACCGTCAACGACTATCTGGCGCAGCGTGATGCCGAGAACAACCGCCCGCTGTTTGAATTCCTGGGGATGACCGTTGGCATTAACATGTCCGGCCTGCCTGCGCCGGCCAAGCGTGAAGCCTACGCAGCCGATATTACTTACGGTACCAACAACGAATACGGCTTTGACTATCTGCGCGACAATATGGCCTTCAGTCCTGAAGAGCGCGTACAGCGCAAACTGCACTATGCGCTGGTGGATGAAGTCGACTCCATTCTGATCGATGAAGCGCGTACCCCGCTTATTATTTCCGGCCCGGCTGAAGACAGCTCGGAAATGTATAAGAAGGTGAACAAGATCATTCCGCACCTGGTGCGTCAGGATAAAGAAGACTCCGAGACCTTTACCGGCGAAGGGCACTTCTCCGTCGATGAGAAAGCGCGTCAGGTAAACCTGACCGAACGCGGCCTGGTGTTGATTGAAGAGCTGCTGGTGAATGAAGGTATTATGGAAGAAGGCGAGTCGCTGTACTCACCGACCAATATCATGCTGATGCACCACGTGACCGCCGCGCTGCGCGCGCATGTGCTGTTCACCCGCGATGTTGATTACATCGTGAAAGATGGCGAAGTGATCATCGTCGACGAACACACCGGCCGTACGATGCAGGGGCGCCGCTGGTCCGATGGCCTGCACCAGGCCGTTGAAGCGAAAGAAGGCGTTGATATTCAGAACGAGAACCAGACGCTGGCTTCAATTACCTTCCAGAACTATTTCCGCCTGTACGAGAAGCTGGCAGGGATGACCGGTACCGCCGATACCGAAGCGTTTGAATTTAGCTCAATCTATAAGCTGGATACCGTTGTGGTTCCGACCAACCGTCCGATGATTCGTAAAGACATGGCGGACCTGGTCTATATGACCGAAGCGGAAAAAATTCAGGCCATTATCGAAGATATTAAGCAGCGTACCGCCGCGGGTCAGCCGGTGCTGGTGGGTACCATTTCTATCGAAAAATCAGAAGTGGTCTCTAATGAATTAACGAAGGCGGGCATCAAGCACAACGTGCTGAACGCGAAATTCCACGCCAGCGAAGCGGACATCGTTGCGCAGGCGGGCTATCCGTCTGCGGTAACCATTGCGACCAACATGGCCGGCCGTGGTACCGACATTATGCTTGGCGGTAGCTGGCAGGCCGAGGTCGCCCAGCTGGAAGACCCGACTCCAGAACAGATTGCGCAGATCAAAGCCGACTGGCAGGTTCGTCACGATGCGGTACTGGCTGCGGGCGGTTTGCATATCATCGGCACCGAACGCCATGAATCCCGCCGTATTGATAACCAGCTCCGCGGTCGTTCAGGCCGTCAGGGGGACGCCGGTTCTTCCCGTTTCTATCTGTCGATGGAAGATGCCCTGATGCGTATCTTCGCGTCTGACCGCGTGTCCGGCATGATGCGTAAACTGGGTATGAAGCCGGGTGAGGCTATCGAGCATCCGTGGGTGACCAAAGCGATTGCCAACGCGCAGCGTAAAGTCGAGAGCCGCAACTTCGATATTCGTAAGCAGCTGCTGGAATATGACGATGTGGCTAACGATCAGCGTCGCGCTATTTACACCCAGCGTAATGAGCTGCTCGACGTGACCGACGTGAGCGAGACGATTAACAGCATTCGTGAAGACGTATTTAAAGCGACCATCGATGCCCATATTCCTCCGCAGTCTCTGGAAGAGATGTGGGATATTGAAGGCCTGCAGGAGCGTCTGAAAAATGACTTCGACCTCGAGCTGCCGCTCAAAGAGTGGCTGGATAAAGAGCCGGAGCTTCATGAAGAAACGCTGCGTGAGCGCATTCTGCAGAGCGCCATTGAAACCTATCAGCGTAAGGAAGAAGTGGTTGGCGCTGAGATGATGCGTCACTTTGAAAAAGGCGTCATGCTGCAAACGCTGGACTCCCTGTGGAAAGAGCACCTGGCGGCGATGGACTACCTGCGTCAGGGGATCCACCTGCGCGGCTATGCGCAGAAAGATCCGAAGCAGGAATATAAGCGTGAATCTTTCTCCATGTTCGCTTCAATGCTGGAATCCCTGAAATATGAAGTGATCAGTACCCTGAGCAAAGTTCAGGTGCGGATGCCGGAAGAGGTTGAGGCGATGGAGCAGCAGCGTCGTGAAGAAGCTGAGCGTCTGGCGCAGATGCAGCAGCTGAGCCATCAGGACGATGATAGCGCAGCCGCGGCCGCGCTGGCTGAACAAACCGGCGAGCGTAAAGTGGGTCGTAACGATCCTTGCCCGTGCGGTTCTGGCAAAAAATACAAGCAGTGCCACGGTCGCCTGAGCTAAGCTTTTACAATATTGAATACCAGGGCGCAGATATCTGCGCCTTTTTTATGGAATGAAGACAATGAAAACGCTGCAAATTTCAGTGGGTATTATCCGTAATTCGCAAGGGGAGATTTTTATCACTCAGCGGGCCGCCGATGCGCATATGGCGAACAAGCTTGAATTCCCGGGCGGTAAAATTGAAGAGAGCGAGTCGTCCGAACAGGCCTTAGTACGCGAGCTGCAGGAAGAGGTCGGCATTACAGCCAAAGCTTACAGCCTGTTTGATAAGCTGGAGTACCAGTTTCCCGATCGCCATATCACGCTATGGTTCTGGCTGGTGAACAGCTGGGAAGGCGAGCCGTGGGGGAAAGAAGGGCAGCCGGGCCGCTGGATTGCGCAGAGCGCGCTCGTTGCTGAGGATTTTCCGCCGGCAAACGAACCCGTCATTACGAAGTTAATTCAAGGTTCTCTGATCGGGTAGGGGGCGCCTGCATCCGGCAAATCAGGGCGGGCCTGTACATGCCCGCCCGAAATCCGTTACTCTTTTTCTTCGCTCCAGCCGTCGCTATCTGACAGATCGCTGCTGCTTGGGATACGTTTCTCTTCCGCTGCCCATTCGCCTAAATCGATAAGCTGACAGCGTTTGGAGCAGAACGGGCGATGCGGGCTCTGCTCATTCCAGACTACAATTTTGCCGCAGGTTGGGCAGTTGACGGTTATCTCTTCTGACATATTGACTCCTTAACAGCAGGCCAGTTCAAAATCAAAACGCTCCGGCACGATGCCGTGCTCGCTGTCCAGCGGCATAAAGCGGATGGCAAAGCGGCTCTTGTGGCCTGATATTTGGGGGTAGAGCTGGCTGGCAAGATCCAACCGCAGACGCAGCAGATCGGCATCTTCGCCGTTGTCCTGATAAAAACCGTTCAGGCTGGTCTGCTTACGGAAGGGGGCCGAGTTACGGATGAGATCGAGAATGAGCATCAGCGATTGCGTCAGCGGTTCCAGGCTGGCCAGCCACTTACCGACCTGCTCATCGCGATATTCCTGCGGCATATGCAGCCAGATGTGCAGCGTCGGAAGATCGAAGCTACAGCAGCCGCCCGGGATACTCAGGCGTTGGCGTACCAGGGCGATCAGGCGATCCTCTCGCAGGTACTGGCCGATACGCGGCGCCGACATTAACGTACTGCCTGATTGCTTCAGCTGCTGACGCAGTTCGTTGATACGATCCTGATCAACCCCAGGGACTTCCGCCCAGGATTGCAGCTTCCTCTGTTGGCGATCCAGCTCTTTCATCAGATCGGTACGTACTTCACCGCGTTCAAAAACATCTAAAAGATCGCCGATATTGCGGAAAAAATGCAGCGCATCCGCATGGCTGGTAATGGCGGGATGTACGGTCAGCTGCTGGAGCAAAAACTCAATACGCAGCCAGGTGCGCATTTTTTCATTAAGCGGATGTTCAAATAGAACAGGGGTAGACATTACGGTTTTTCCTGTGAGGCGGCCTGCGCTGCCAGCTGTTGATACTTTGCATGCAGGCGGGCGACAGCTGATGCGATGGCATCAGGTGAACCCATATTTTCAATAACATCATCCGCAACGGCAAGGCGCTGTTCGCGCGTTGCCTGAGCGGCAAGAATATGTTCCGCATGTTGCCGACTGACCCGATCGCGAAGCATCGTGCGCGCTATCTGCGTCTCTTTCGGCACATCGACAACAAGGACCCGATCGGCTTTGGCGGACAAACGGTTTTCGACCAGTAAAGGTACAACCCAGAGAATATAAGACGAGGTGGCAAGCTGCATCTGGCGACGCGTTTCCTGCTGAATTTGCGGGTGCAGCAGCGCGTTTAGCCAGTTCTTATCCTCTGCATGAGCGAAAATATGTTCACGCAGAGCGCGACGGTTAAGGGTGCCATCTTTATTCAGGATCTGCGGACCGAAGCGTTGAGCAATCGCGTTTAGCCCCGGAGTACCGGGCTCGACCACCTGGCGCGCGATAATGTCAGCATCAATAACGTTAACCCCGAGGTGTGAGAATGCGTCGGCTACGGTACTTTTACCGCTACCGATGCCGCCTGTTAACGCTACCGTGTATGTCATACACCTCAATCCTGAAACTGACTACATGCACATTTTTCAATAACAGAGCCGTGATTTACGACGCGACGACGCCACTGCGACAGTGGTTTTATCGACGTGATATCAACCAATAAATGGCTGTCACCACGTACCCTGGTTCTTTTTGCGCATGTAAATCAAATGGTTAAAAATGATACGCCTGCGATGGGATATCGCAAATTCGCTTTTGGCTGTTCACCAGGTAAATTTATACGATTGTAGCGTAAAAAAAGTGAAAATCGCAGTCTTGCGCGGCCATGATTCGTGCGTATGATAACGTCACTGGAGTTGTGCTCTCACAATAATGCAATTAACCCCAGGAATTCGCACATGCGTATTGAAGAAGATTTGAAGCTTGGTTTTAAAGACGTTCTTATCCGCCCGAAACGTTCTACCCTCAAAAGCCGTTCTGACGTACAGCTGGAACGTGAATTCACTTTCAAACATTCTGGCCAGACCTGGTCTGGTGTGCCGATCATTGCTGCTAACATGGACACCGTTGGCACGTTTGCCATGGCTAAAGCCCTGGCTTCATTTGGCGTTTTGACCGCCGTACATAAGCATTACAGCGTGGAACAGTGGCAGGCGTTTGTTCAGAGCGTATCGGCAGATGTCGTGCAGCACGTCATGGTCTCTACCGGCACCTCCGATGCGGATTTTGAAAAAACAAAACAGATTCTGAGCCAAAATCCGCAGCTTAGCTTTGTGTGCATTGACGTGGCGAATGGCTATTCAGAGCACTTCGTGCAGTTTGTCGCGAAAGCCCGCGAAGCCTGGCCGCAGAAAACCATTATTGCGGGCAACGTTGTGACCGGCGAAATGTGCGAAGAGCTGATTCTTTCGGGGGCTGATATCGTTAAGGTGGGTATCGGTCCGGGCTCCGTATGTACAACCCGCGTGAAAACCGGCGTCGGCTATCCGCAGCTTTCCGCAGTGATTGAGTGTGCCGATGCGGCGCACGGCCTGGGCGGGCAGATTATCAGCGACGGCGGATGTACTATGCCGGGCGATGTGGCTAAAGCCTTCGGCGGCGGCGCGGATTTCGTGATGCTTGGCGGTATGCTGGCCGGTCACGAAGAGAGCGGCGGTACCGTGGTTGAAGAAAACGGCGAAAAATTCATGCTGTTCTACGGCATGAGCTCGGAGTCGGCGATGACCCGTCACGTTGGCGGCGTAGCCCAGTACCGTGCGGCTGAAGGCAAAACCGTTAAGCTGCCTCTGCGCGGCCCGGTTGAAAACACCGCGCGCGATATTCTTGGCGGCCTGCGTTCCGCATGCACCTACGTAGGTGCTTCGCGGCTGAAAGAACTGACTAAACGCACGACTTTTATTCGCGTACAGGAACAAGAGAACCGCGTGTTCAACAGCCTGTAATGCCGTTCGCTGGCGCGTTTGCGCCAGCGTTATCCCCCCATCCCGCTAATGGCGTCGCCCAGATGAAAAATGGGTAAATACATCGCCACCACCAGCACGCCGACAATCGTTCCGGTCACTACCAACATCATCGGTTCCAGCAAGGTCGCCAGATTATCTGCCTGCTGATGCGTCAGCTCACTATGGTGACGAGCCAGATTTTCCAGCATGGTATCCAGCGAACCCGAGGCTTCACCGGTACGGATCAGTTGTAGGCAAAGCGGCGTAAAGCCTCCGCCGTTGGCGAGCGCCTGCCAGATGGGATCGCCGTGGGTAATTTGCCGGCAAACCTGCTGGAGCCTCTGCCGCCATAGCGGGCAGCTCAGGGTTTCCTCCACGCTTTGCAGACCTTGCAGAAAGCTGATTCCGGCGCTTTGCGTCAATGCGAGTACGGTAAAAATCTGGCTAAGCCGCTGGCCGCATAGCAGTTTGCCAAACACCGGCAGCGTATGGAGCAGCTTCTGACGGTACAGCAGCCAGCCTGGCCGCTGGCAAATCAGCCGGTTGAGTATTGCAGGTAAAATACCCAGGGCAGCGAGCAGTGGCCAACAGCGAGTTAACCCTTCGCCAATGCTTATTACCGCGCGGGTCAGCCACGGCAGCGGGGTGTTGAAGGTTTGATATATAGCAGCGAATTCCGGTAAGACAAAGCACAGCATTCCCATAACCACCAGCAGCGCCAGGGATAAGATAATCAACGGGTAGCGCAGCGCTTTTTTCACTTTTTCGGTGAGGAGCAGCTGCTCTCGCTGCTGCCTGGCCAACTGAGCGCAGCAAAGTTCCAGTTTACCGGTAAGTTCACCGGTGCGAATCATGGCCAGATAGAGCGGAGGGAACGCCTCAGGCCATTTTTCCAGGGAGCCTGAAAGCGAAATGCCCTGCGCCAGATCCTCCGCCAGGGTTTGCAGCAGCGCCTGCCATTGCGCATTGGGCTGCTGCTGCGCCAGCAGTTCCAGCCCCTCGGCCAGGGGGAGACCGGCCTGAAGAAGCGCGGCCAGCTGGCGGATGATTTCGCCACTGTAGCGCGGATGCCAGAGGGCGCTTTGCACGCTACAGCGGCGCAGCGTCAGCGGGATAATTCGCTGCCGCTGCAGAGCCTGCAATGCCTCAGGGCGATTATCCTGCCAGAGCGTTCCCTGGCAGGGAATGCCCTGGAGAGAGAGACCGCGCCAGCGCCACAGTCGTTTAGTCGCCATGCGGTATTCCCAACACGCGAACGACCTCTTCCAGACTTGTCATCCCACGTTCGACGGCCAGACAGCCGCTCTCAAACAGCGTCATCATGCCGGATTCGCGCGCCAGGGACTCGATCTCTCCGGCGCTAAGACCCTGAGTAATCGCCTGCCGTAACGCGGTGGTGACGGGGAGCAGCTCAAATAGCGCCAGGCGACCGTAGTAGCCGTGATAGCAGTGCTGACAGCCCGGAGCCTGCCAGCGAGGAAGCGCCCGTGGCCACAGGCTGTGTGGAACATCGGCCGAACTGCCGGTTTCCCGGCGGCAGTGCGGGCACAGTTTGCGTACCAGGCGTTGAGCAACCACCAGAGAAAGCGCGGATGAGATCATCCAGCGCGCAACGCCCATCTGCTGCAGGCGAACCAGCGTTTCACTGGTTGAATTGGTGTGCAGCGTTGAGAGAACCAGGTGCCCGGTTTGCGCTGCTTTTATCGCAATTTCAGCGGTTTCTGCATCGCGTATCTCTCCGACCATCACGATATCGGGATCCTGGCGTAGCAGGGCGCGCAGTACGCTGTGAAAGGTTAAGCCCGCCCGCGGATTAATCTGCGTCTGATTCATCCCCACGATGGGGATCTCCAGCGGATCTTCAACGCTGCATATATTGACCTCGTCGCGATTCCGCGCCTGCAGCGCACTATACAAAGTGACGGTTTTCCCACTTCCCGTCGGGCCGGTGACCAGCATCAGCCCCTGAGGTTGGTTAAGCGCCGAGCGAAAGGCGGCAAGCTGCTGAGACGATAGCCCCAGCGCTTCGAGGTCCAGCGCTTGTTCGACCTGGTGTAATAAGCGAAGGACGATTTTTTCCCCGCCGCGGCAGGGAAGCGTGGCGATCCGAAACGAGATCGGGCGGTCTGCGAGCGTGAGGGTAAACTGACCGTCCTGCGGTACCCGGTGTTCAGCGATATCCAGATTGCTGAGCACTTTAAGTCGGGCGGTGATGGGGGCGGCGAGTTCCGGCGCAAGCGGCGCAAGAGAATGGAGAACGCCATCTACCCTCAGGCGAATTCTCAGGCGATCGTCACCGGGTTCAATATGAATATCCGATGCGCGCTGGCGCAGGGCCTGTTCCAGAAGGCTATTTACCTGTTCAACGATGCTGGCCGAGGCTTCAACAGGCGGGGTGAGGGTTGATATTCCCGGCGTCTGCAGCCGCTTGTCCATCTGGTCCTGGCTCCAGCACTCGATATCAATCCTTTTCTGCGTCGCGAAACGTAACGCTTCCAGCAGCTCCGGGGCGGGGGCGTCAACCACGGCGATAGCGATGGTGTGTTCATTACTATCGAGCAGTAAGGCCTGATAGCGCTGGCAAAGAGGTATCAATTGTTCAGTTTTCATTGCCGCGCCCTCAGTTAAAACGGAACACGTCTTCACAGGCCTGCTTGAGTGCGCTATCGCCGGTAATGTTGCACACTCGCTGCCAGCCGGTGATGCCGTTAGCGTTATCCCAGGTCGGCGTCAGCGTGACGCTTAAGCCATTAAGGCTTTCCTGCCCGGTGAGCGTGACAACGCCTGTGGCGACGGTCATAGCCGAGACGTAGCGGGTTGTGGCGGGCGAGGGAATACCGTTGCTGCCGCCATCGCAGGTGGTTAATCCGCCGTGCTCCAGCGCGCACAGCTCAATGGCGGTGCGGAACGGGACGAAGGTTTGCAGCATATCGGTAAGCGCCGCTTTTCGCAGATAGTTCTGATAAGCCGGAATGCCGATTGCGCTGAGAATGGCGATGATCCCAATGACCACCATAAGTTCGATGAGGGTAAAGCCGCGTTGTTTGTCCATAAGTTGCTCCTTGTTATCTTCGGGAGCACTTTGCCGGGGTTTGTTTAGCGATACGAGCGGCAGATCGCGCCTGGAGAAGCACGCTTCCAGGCTTTTTTTGCGGGTTGCATTGAGGGATTATTGGCGTGCGAGCCGGCTCGCAAAAGTGCGCCCCGGCATCAACGACGAACCGGGGCAGGGGGATTAGCGGAAGCGCATAGAGAGATCGAGAGCGCGGACGTGCTTGGTCAACGCGCCAACGGAGATGTAATCGACGCCGGTTTCAGCAAATTCACGAATAGTCTCGAATGTGACGTTGCCGGAGACTTCCAGCGCCGCCTGGCCGTTGGTGTGTTTGACCGCTTCGCGCATCAGGTCGGTAGTGAAGTTGTCGAGCATAATGATGTCAGCGCCGGCTTTCAGCGCTTCATCCAGCTCTTCAAGGGTTTCGACTTCCACCTCAACCGGCACATCCGGGTGCAGCCAGAACGCTTTTTCAACCGCCTGCCGTACCGAGCCGGAAGCGATAATATGGTTCTCTTTAATCAGAAAGGCATCGGAGAGGCCCAGGCGATGATTGGCCCCGCCGCCGCACAGGACCGCATATTTCAGCGCCGTGCGCAGGCCCGGCAGCGTTTTGCGCGTATCGAGCAGTTGAGTTTTGGTGCCTGCCAGCAGGTCGACATAGCGGCGGACTTCGCTGGCCACCCCGGAGAGCGTCTGCACGAAATTGAGTGCGGTACGTTCGCCGGTGAGCAGGATCCGCGAAGGGCCTTCCAGCTCGAATAGCGGCTGATTGGCTTTTACCGCGTCGCCATCGGCAACGTGCCAGGTGAAGTTAACGTCGTCGCCCGCAAGCTGAATAAAGACTTCTTCTACCCAACGTTTACCGCAAAACACGCCGTCTTCACGGGTGATGACGACGGCATGCGAGCGCGCATCCTGCGGCAATAATTGCGCGCTAATATCGTTGTTCGCATCCACTTCACCGCCTAAATCTTCCCGCAGGGATTGAGAGACGGCATCGGTAATATCAAGATTAATACGCTCCAGCAGCGCGTCACGGCGGCGGTCGGGATTGTAGCGACGAGGCGTCATGATAAAGCTCCAGATAGATAAGATTCAGAAGTGGGAAACATGCTAACCTGAACGACGTTTCTGTACCACATCCGCGTCCTTTCGTCGGCGGCGCCAGCGTGAAGTTTTGGCGTTAGCCAGCCGAGCGAGCGTGGGTATGATGCCGGGGATTGTTTGGTCACGGTGCCGCGAATGCATAAGCTAGTAAAAGGAGACTCAACATGCAGTTGAACGGGGGATGGCTGGAAGAGGCGCGTCGGGTTCCTTCGCCGCACCACGATAGCCGCCCGGATAATGAAACCCCCTCTTTGCTGGTGGTGCATAATATAAGCCTGCCGCCCGGCGAATTTGGCGGGCCATGGATTGATGCCCTGTTCAGCGGTACGCTCGATCCCCATGCCCATCCTTTCTTTGCTGAAATCGCGCATCTTCGCGTTTCGGCACACTGTCTGATTCGCCGCGATGGTGAAATCGTGCAGTATGTGCCTTTCGACCAGCGCGCCTGGCACGCGGGGGTTTCCAGCTATCACGGGCGCGAGCGCTGTAATGATTTTTCGATAGGCATTGAGCTGGAAGGGACCGACGAGCTGGCTTATACCGACGCGCAGTATCAGCAGCTGGTTGCCGTTACCCGTCAGCTTATCTCGCGCTATCCGGCGATAGCTGACAATATCACCGGCCATAGCGATATTGCGCCAGTGCGTAAAACGGATCCCGGCCCGGCTTTTGACTGGGTCAAATTTCGCGGTCTGTTAACCCCGTCGTCAGAATAAGGAGATGCCATGACGTTGTTCACTACGCTGTTGGTCCTCATTGCCGAGCGTTTGTTTAAGCTGGGCGAGCACTGGCAGCTCGATCACCGGCTGGAAGTGCTGTTTCGCCGGGTAAAGCATTATTCCCTGCTCACTACCCTACTGATGACGGTCGCGGCGGCGGCGGTCGTGTTTATTATTCAGCGCCTGCTGCAGGGGCAGCTGTTTAACATTCCTCTGCTGGTGTTCTGGATCCTGCTGGGCCTGCTGTGCATCGGCGCGGGCAAAGTCCGTCTGCACTATCACGCCTACCTGAAGGCGGCGGCGCGCGATGATAGCCGCGCCTGCGACGCCATGGCCAGCGAGCTCACCCTGATCCACGGCGTGCCGCCCGGCTGCGACCAGCGTGAATATCTGAGCGAGCTGCAAAACGCGCTGCTGTGGATTAACTACCGCTACTATCTCGCTCCGCTGTTCTGGTTCGTTGTCGGCGGGCCGTGGGGACCGTTAACCCTGATTGCCTACTGTACGCTGCGGGCCTGGCAGACCTGGCTGGCGCGTTATCAGACGCCGCGTCATCGCTTACAGTCGGGTATTGACGGCATTCTGCACGTTGTCGACTGGGTTCCGGTACGTCTGGTCGGCGTGGTGTACGCGCTGGTTGGGCACGGGGAAAAGGCTTTGCCTGCGTGGTTTGCCTCGCTGGGCGACCGCCACTCTTCGCAGTATCAGGTGCTGACGCGCCTGGCGCAGTATTCGCTGGCGCGCGAGCCGCACGTGGATAAAGTGGCGACGCCGAAGGCGGCGGTCTCCATGGCGAAAAAAACATCGCTGGTGGTGGTGGTGATTATGGCGCTGCTGACGATTTACGGTACGCTGATTTAAGCACCTGCCCGCTGGGGGCAGGTTCCGCTTTTAATCCGTATCTGCTGCCGGGATGCCAAAATCAGGCATCCCGTTTTCGTCCCAGCGGACAAGCTTCAGGCGGGTATGGCGATTCGGATCGTACAGCGGGTCGCCTTCAATTTCGGTGTAGTTGCGCGCGTGGTACACCAGCACATCTTCTCCCTCCGGCGTTTGCGTAAAGCTATTGTGTCCGGGCCCATACTGACGATTCTCATAGCTGGTACGAAACACCGGCTGCGGCGCTTTATGCCAGTTTTCCGGCCGCAGCGGGTCGGCGTTAACGTCTATCCACAATAATCCCATGCAGTAGTTTTCGTCGGTGGCGCTGGCGGAATAGCTGACGAACAGCTTGTCGCCGTGGAACAGGACCGCCGGGCCTTCATTCACCAGAAAATCCCGGCACTCCCAGTCAAACTCGGGTTGACTCAGCCTGACCGGCTGACCTTTTAGCGTCCACGGATTTGCCAGTTCAGCCAGATAGAGGTTGGTATTGCCCTTAATTTCCGGATCTTTTTGCGCCCACAGGTACCACCGTTTACCCTGATGGCGGAAGGTGGTGGCATCCAGCGCAAAGGTATCAAGCGGCGTTTTAATCTGGCCTTTTTCCTGCCATTTACCGGTTAACGGGTCGCTGTCCGCGCATTCGAGCGCGAACATGCGGTGCTGGAACATGCCCTGCGCATCCAGATCGTGGGTGTGGCTGGCGGCAAAGTAGATATACCATTTGCCGTCAATCTCATGCAGCTCCGGGGCCCATATGAGCTGGCTCATCGGGCCGCTGTCCGGTTTACGCCAGACGACCACCGGCTGCGCGTGGCGTAAACCTTCAAGGGTTGCTGAGCGGCGGATTTCCAGACGGTCATACTCCGGCACCGAGGCAATAAAGTAGTAGCTCTCCTGATGGCGCAGAATATACGGGTCCGCGCGTTGTTCAATAAATGGATTCGGCCAGTTTTTCATTACGCTTTCCTTACCTGTTCGCCGGTTTTCAGTTCCTGATAGTCGTTGAGTTCGCTGTAGTTGACCCGGCGTTTCTCGAGGTCGGACTGAATTAGCCGCATAAATTCGCGGTTTACCTTCAGCATACGCACCACCCCCGCGGTAATCAGATAGCCGATGCCGGGGATAACGCTGAATAACAATACGATACCGTTAATCGCGGAGGCGCTTTGCTGCTTCGCACCGGCATCGTAACCGTACCAGGAGAGCAGGAAGCCAACCATCGCGCCGGCGATGGCCAGACCGACCTTCAGGAAGAACAGGTTGCCTGAGAAGCTGATGCCGGTGATGCGTTTGCCGGTCTTCCATTCGCCGTAGTCATCCACGTCGGCCATCAGCGACCAGTGCAGCGGCGAGGGGATCTGATGCAGAATGTTCAGCAGGAAATAGAGCACCATAATCATCATGGTGGCGTGCGGGTCGAAGAAGTAGAAGGCGCAGGAGAAAATCGCCAGCACGATGTTGGTCCAGAAAAACACCTGCAGTTTGCACCAGCGGTCGGTCAGGACTTTAGCCAGCATACTGCCGATCATCATGCCGACTACCCCGAGGCTGATAAACAGCGTGGCGAAGTGGGTGCTTTGCTGCATCACCCAGGTGACGTAGTACATGGTGGCGGCCATGCGAATAAAGCCCGGACAAACGTTGCACAGCGTTAGCAGCAGGATGCGAACCCACTGGTCGTTTTTCCAGACGTCTTTCAGATCTTTTTTCAGCTCGTCGTTGGTCTGGACGGCGGGTTTTACGCGCTCACGAACGGTGGCAAAGCAGAACAGGAACATGCACATACCGATAATCGCCAGCACGGTCATCGCCATCTGATAGCCTTTGGCTTTATCCTCACCGCCGAACCAGTCCGCCATCGGCAGCAGCGTCAGGGAGAGCAGGAGCGTGGCGATACCGACCATCACGAAGCGATAGGACTGGCAGGCCACGCGTTCCTTCGGGTCATTCGTAATCACGCTACCCAAGGAGCAGTAGGGGATGTTGATCGCGGTGTAGGTCAGCGAGAGCAGGAAGTAGGTGACGAAAGCATAGATAACCTTGCTATTGTACGACCACTCCGGGGTGGTAAACATCAGCACGCTGAACAGCGCGTACGGGAAGGCAATCCACAGTAGCCATGGGCGAAAGCGCCCGTATTTACTGCGGGTACGGTCGGCCATCGCCCCCATGATCGGATCGGTGACGGCATCAATAACGCGTACGGAAAGCAGCAAAACGCCCACCAGCGCCGGCGCGAGACCAAAAATATCCGTATAAAAATAGTTAACAAACAACATGATGGCGCCGAATATGATATTGCATCCGGCATCACCCATCCCGTAGCCTATTTTTTCTTTAACTGAAAGCTTATTGCCATTCATCGCAGCGATCTCCCCGTGGCGGTATGGAGAGAATTATTAGCCGGGTAATGGACTAATGCGTTGCAGGATAGGGTTAACGATATGGATAAATCGGTTATCAGGGGGAAAGTGTGAAGCAGATAACAATGCGCCGTGTCCGCCCAGCGGCGGGCGGACACAGCTTGTGGAGATACAGGATTATGCTTTAATGGCGCTGGCGGTTTTCTGTTTAAACAGGTAGCCGACGCCGAGAACGGCAATCCATACCGGGATAAGGTAGACGGAAATCGCCATGCCAGGGGTCATCAGCATGATCACCAGCACTCCCGCCATAAACAGCAGGCAGATCCAGTTGCCCAGCGGATAAAGCAGCGCCGGGAAGCGGGTGACCACGCCCTGCTGCTGCTTAGCGCGACGGAACTTCATGTGCGCCAGGCTAATCATCGCCCAGTTGATCACCAGGGCTGAAACCACCAGCGCCATCAGCAGACCAAACGCGGATTCCGGCGCGAAGTAGTTAATCAGTACGCACAGCGCGGTGACCACCGCGGAGACGAGGATGGTGTTAACCGGCACGCCGCGTTTATCGACGCTCATCAGCGCTTTTGGCGCGTTACCCTGCTGGGCCAGACCGAACAGCATCCGACTGTTGCAGTATACGCAGCTGTTGTAAACGGAGAGCGCCGCGGTTAATACCACAATATTCAGCGCATTCGCGACGAAGGTATCGCCCAGTTCGTGGAAAATCAGGACGAACGGGCTGGTATCGGCGGTTACGCGGCTCCACGGCAGCAGCGAAAGCAGAACGGCCAGCGAGCCCACATAGAAAATCAGGATGCGGTAGATGACCTGGTTGGTGGCCTTCGGAATGCTCTGCTCCGGGTTATCCGCTTCGGCTGCGGTAATACCGACCAGCTCCAGCCCGCCGAAAGAGAACATAATAATCGCCATCATCATTACCAGCCCGGTGAAGCCGTGCGGCAGGAAACCGCCCTGCTCCCACAGGTTGCGTACGGTGGCCTGCGGGCCGCCGTTGCCGCTGAACAGCAGCCAGCCGCCGAACAGGATCATCGCCACGACGGCGACGACTTTGATGATCGCGAACCAGAACTCCATCTCGCCGAACACCTTGACGTTCGTCAGGTTGATGGCGTTGATAGCGATAAAGAAAACGGCCGCAGAAACCCAGGTAGGGATTTCCGGCCACCAGAACTGGACGTATTTCCCGACCGCGGTCAGCTCGGCCATCGCGACCAGCACGTAAAGCACCCAGTAGTTCCAGCCGGAAGCGAAGCCTGCAAAGCCGCCCCAGTATTTGTAGGCAAAATGACTAAATGAGCCGGCTACCGGCTCTTCGACGACCATCTCGCCCAGCTGACGCATAATCAGGAAAGCAATAAAACCGGCAATTGCGTAGCCCAGAATAATACCGGGACCCGCGTTTTGGATGACGGATGCGCTACCCAGAAACAAACCGGTACCGATAGCGCCTCCCAGCGCAATAAGCTGAATATGGCGGTTTTTAAGGCCGCGCTTTAGCCGATCGCCATGCTGTTGACCTTCCATCATGAAACCTCGTGTGTGGTTATGGTTATTATGTTTGTCCGCGTCATCCATCAGGTGACTTCTTCGCTGTCCATCCCTGCCTGATAGCATAGTCAGCGAAATTTCACTGAGCCTGCGGCCCGTTTTGCCCCGAGTGATGTAGCGCACATATTGTTGTGTTTGTGTAATTATCAAATTCCGTAGATGTACTTATTTCTTTACGCAAGGCGGAGAGGGAATTCATGAAAAGGCCTTTCGTATCATGGAGAATAGTGATAAGCGCCGCTGAATGCACCTGCTTTATGAAGGGATGATGACGAAGCGAGCAAAAAGACGCCATTTGTAAATCCCACCCCCATGCGCCAGTGCCTACCCATTATTTGTCATCCATGCAAATTTATTGAATTTATATTCACTTCATAAGGCGTTGAATCGGTTCAGATAGCGTAATTTTTCGTTTCTATTACGTTAACACTACCTCTTTGTGAGTAAACACAACATTTGTGCAAGGTTACATTTTTGAAATGTTATTTCTGTAAGGTTGTTAAAACGTGCCGGGTTTAATGATTTCAATCAAAACCTGTATGGACAGAAGGTGAATACTTTGTTACTTTAGCGATACGAACTATGAATTGGTAAGACCAATTGACTCCGGGCTAATGGCAGAGACAGGGAATATGGCCTACAGCAAGATCCGCCAACCAAAACTATCCGATGTGATAGAGCAGCAGCTGGAGTTTTTAATCCTTGAGGGGACGTTGCGCCCCGGTGAAAAACTCCCGCCAGAACGTGAACTGGCAAAACAGTTCGACGTTTCCCGTCCCTCGCTCCGTGAGGCTATTCAACGCCTCGAAGCTAAGGGCTTGTTGCTTCGTCGCCAGGGGGGCGGAACGTTTGTACAAAGCCGCCTGTGGCAGAGCTTCAGCGACCCGCTGGTAGAGCTACTGTCCGACCACCCTGAATCCCAATTTGATCTGCTGGAAACCCGTCACGCGCTTGAAGGCATCGCGGCTTATTACGCGGCGCTGCGCAGCAATGATGAAGACCGCGAACGCATTCGCGAGCTGCATCAGGCCATTGAGCGGGCTCAGCAGTCCGGCGATCTCGACGCCGAATCCGATGCCGTCGTCCAGTATCAAATCGCCGTCACCGAAGCGGCGCACAATGTGGTGCTGCTCCATCTACTACGCTGTATGGAGCCGATGCTGGCCCAGAACGTTCGCCAGAATTTTGAATTGTTGTACGCCCGTCGGGAGATGCTCCCGCAGGTCAGCAATCATCGTACTCGCATTTTTGAGGCGATAATCGCCGGGGAACCGGAGCAGGCGCGTGAAGCGTCGCATCGTCACCTGGCGTTCATTGAGGAAATTTTGCTGGATCGTAGCCGTGAGCAGAGCCGTCGTGAACGCTCACTGCGTCGTTTACAGCAACGAAAAGATGAGAACTCCGGTTCTTAAGCGCCATTTTTAGAGCGCGGCAACTAAACGCAGAACCTGTCTTATTGCATTCTCTGACGAGAATTCAATGGGACAGGTTCCAGATTAATCAACGATTAGATAGATAAGGAATACCCCCCATGTCAGAACGTTTACCAAATGACGTGGATCCGATCGAAACTCGCGACTGGCTACAGGCGATCGAATCGGTCATCCGTGAAGAAGGTGTTGAGCGCGCTCAGTATCTTATTGACCAACTCCTTTCTGAAGCCCGCAAAGGCGGGGTGAAAGTGGCTGCTGGCGCATCGACCGGCGGTTACGTGAACACTATTGCCGTTGAAGATGAGCCGGAATACCCGGGTAATCTGGATCTGGAACGTCGTATCCGTTCTGCGATCCGCTGGAACGCGATTATGACCGTTCTGCGCGCATCGAAAAAAGATCTCGAACTGGGCGGCCACATGGCTTCCTTCCAGTCTTCCGCAACCTTCTATGAAGTGTGCTTTAACCACTTCTTCCGCGCACGCAACGAGCAGGACGGCGGCGACCTGGTTTACTTCCAGGGCCACATCTCTCCGGGCGTCTACGCGCGTGCTTTCCTGGAAGGTCGTCTGACTGAAGAGCAGATGAACAACTTCCGTCAGGAAGTTCACGGTAAAGGTCTGTCCTCTTATCCGCACCCGAAACTGATGCCGGAATTCTGGCAGTTCCCGACTGTCTCTATGGGGCTGGGTCCAATCGGTGCGATTTATCAGGCTAAGTTCCTGAAGTATCTGGAACACCGCGGCCTGAAAGACACTTCCAAACAAACCGTTTACGCTTTCCTCGGCGACGGCGAGATGGACGAGCCGGAATCCAAAGGCGCGATCACCATCGCGACCCGTGAGAAGCTGGACAACCTGGTCTTCGTTATCAACTGTAACCTGCAGCGCCTTGACGGCCCGGTTACCGGTAATGGCAAGATCATTAACGAACTGGAAGGCATCTTTGGCGGTGCTGGCTGGAACGTTATCAAGGTTATCTGGGGCGGACGCTGGGATGAGCTGCTGCGTAAAGATACCAGCGGTAAACTGATCCAGCTGATGGAAGAGACCGTTGACGGTGACTACCAGACCTTCAAATCCAAAGATGGCGCTTACGTGCGTGAGCACTTCTTCGGTAAATATCCGGAAACCGCAGCGCTGGTTGCCGACTGGACTGACGAGCAGATCTGGGCCCTGAACCGCGGCGGTCACGATCCGAAGAAAGTCTACGCTGCGCTGAAAAAAGCACAGGAAACCAAAGGCAAAGCCACCGTAATCCTCGCCCATACCATTAAAGGTTACGGCATGGGTGACACCGCTGAAGGTAAAAACATCGCTCACCAGGTTAAGAAAATGAACATGGACGGCGTTCGCTACGTCCGCGATCGTTTCAACGTGCCGGTTGCCGATGCTGATATCGAAAAACTGCCGTACGTGACCTTCCCGGAAGGTTCTGAAGAGCACACCTATCTGCACGCCCAGCGTCAGAAACTGCATGGCTATCTGCCGAGCCGTCAGCCAAACTTCGATGAGAAGCTGGAGCTGCCGACCCTGGAAGATTTCGGTCCGCTGCTGGAAGAGCAGAATAAAGAGATCTCTACCACTATCGCGTTCGTTCGTGCCCTGAACGTGATGCTGAAGAACAAATCCATCAAAGACCGCCTCGTGCCGATCATCGCCGATGAAGCGCGTACCTTTGGTATGGAAGGCCTGTTCCGTCAGATTGGTATCTACAGCCCGAACGGTCAGCAGTACACTCCGCAGGACCGTGAGCAGGTTGCTTACTACAAAGAAGACGAGAAAGGCCAGATTCTGCAGGAAGGTATCAACGAACTGGGTGCCGGTGCATCCTGGCTGGCTGCTGCGACCTCCTACAGCACCAACAACCTGCCGATGATCCCGTTCTACATCTACTACTCCATGTTCGGGTTCCAGCGTATCGGTGACCTTTGCTGGCAGGCCGGCGACCAGCAGGCTCGCGGCTTCCTGATCGGCGGGACTTCCGGTCGTACCACGCTGAACGGCGAAGGTCTGCAGCACGAAGATGGCCACAGCCACATTCAGTCTCTGACTATCCCGAACTGTATCTCTTACGATCCGTCTTACGCGTACGAAGTTGCGGTCATCATGCACGATGGTCTGGAGCGTATGTACGGTGAGAAACAAGAGAACGTTTACTACTACATCACCACGCTGAACGAAAACTACCACATGCCGGCAATGCCAGCAGGCGCCGAGGAAGGTATCCGTAAAGGTATCTACAAACTCGAAACCGTTGAAGGTAGCAAAGGTAAAGTTCAGCTGCTGGGCTCCGGTTCTATCCTGCGTCACGTCCGTGAAGCAGCGCACATCCTGGCCAAAGACTACGGCGTAGGCTCTGACGTTTATAGCGTCACCTCCTTCACCGAACTGGCGCGCGATGGCCAGGATTGTGAACGCTGGAACATGCTGCATCCGCTGGAAACGCCGCGCGTTCCGTACATCGCTCAGGTGATGAACGACGCTCCGGCAGTCGCATCTACTGACTATATGAAACTGTTCGCTGAGCAGGTTCGTACTTACGTACCGGCCGATGATTACCGCGTACTGGGTACCGACGGCTTCGGTCGCTCTGACAGCCGTGAAAACCTGCGTCACCACTTCGAAGTTGACGCTTCCTACGTGGTGGTAGCAGCGCTGGGCGAACTGGCTAAACGTGGCGAAATCGATAAGAAAGTGGTTGCGGAAGCCATCACTAAATTCAACATCGATGCAGATAAAGTTAACCCGCGTCTGGCGTAAGAGGTAAAAGAATAATGGCTATCGAAATCAAAGTACCGGACATCGGGGCTGATGAAGTTGAAATCACCGAGATTCTGGTCAAAGTGGGCGACAAAGTTGAAGCTGAACAGTCGCTGATCACCGTAGAAGGCGACAAAGCCTCTATGGAAGTCCCGTCTCCGCAGGCTGGCGTCGTTAAAGAGATCAAAGTCTCCGTCGGCGACAAAACCGAGACCGGTAAACTGATCATGATTTTCGATTCCGCCGATGGTGCAGCAGCAGCTGCACCTGCGCAGGAAGAGAAGAAAGAAGCGGCTCCGGCCGCCGCAGCACCGGCAGCCGCCAGCGCGAAAGAAGTTCATGTACCGGATATCGGCGGTGATGAAGTTGAAGTCACGGAAATCATGGTAAAAGTGGGTGACACCATCGCCGCTGAACAATCCCTGATCACCGTAGAAGGCGATAAAGCCTCTATGGAAGTGCCGGCGCCGTTCGCCGGTACCGTGAAAGAGATCAAGATTAACACCGGCGACAAAGTGTCCACGGGTTCCCTGATCATGATCTTCGAAGTGGCGGGCGCAGCGCCTGCCGCGGCGCCGGCGAAAGCGGAAGCCGCTCCGGCTGCTGCTGCACCGGCAGCTTCAGGTTCTAAAGAAGTTCACGTGCCGGATATCGGCGGCGATGAAGTTGAAGTGACTGAAGTGATGGTGAAAGTGGGCGATAAAATTGCCGCTGAACAGTCACTGATCACCGTTGAAGGCGACAAAGCTTCCATGGAAGTGCCTGCGCCGTTCGCGGGTACCGTGAAAGAGATCAAAATCAGCACCGGCGACAAAGTTTCCACCGGCTCCCTGATTATGGTCTTCGAAGTGGAAGGCGCTGCGCCTGCCGCAGCTCCGGCTGCTCCAGCACCAGCTGCTGCACCGGCTCAGGCTGCTAAACCAGCTGCACCTGCTGCAAAAGCAGAAGGCAAATCTGAGTTCGCTGAAAACGACGCTTACGTTCACGCCACCCCGCTGATTCGTCGCCTGGCGCGCGAGTTCGGTGTAAACCTGGCGAAAGTGAAAGGAACTGGTCGTAAAGGCCGTATCCTGCGCGAAGACGTTCAGGCCTACGTGAAAGAAGCGGTTAAACGCGCTGAAGCCGCGCCTGCTGCTACCGGTGGCGGTATCCCGGGCATGCTGCCGTGGCCGAAAGTGGACTTCAGCAAGTTTGGTGAAGTGGAAGAAGTTGAACTGGGCCGTATCCAGAAGATCTCTGGTGCTAACCTGAGCCGTAACTGGGTGATGATCCCGCACGTTACGCACTTCGACAAAACCGATATCACCGATCTGGAAGCGTTCCGTAAACAGCAGAACGCCGAAGCTGAGAAGCGTAAGCTGGACGTGAAATTCACTCCGGTGGTCTTCATCATGAAAGCCGTTGCCGCGGCGCTTGAGCAGATGCCGCGCTTCAACAGCTCCCTGTCTGAAGATGCACAGCGTCTGACGCTGAAGAAATACATCAATATCGGTGTGGCGGTTGATACCCCGAATGGTCTGGTTGTTCCGGTCTTCAAAGACGTGAACAAGAAGAGCATTACCGAGCTGTCTCGTGAACTGACCGTGATTTCCAAGAAAGCGCGTGATGGTAAGCTGACCGCTGGCGAAATGCAGGGTGGTTGCTTCACTATCTCCAGCATCGGCGGCCTGGGTACCACCCACTTCGCACCGATTGTGAACGCGCCGGAAGTGGCTATCCTCGGCGTGTCCAAGTCCGCGATGGAGCCGGTATGGAATGGCAAAGAGTTCGTGCCGCGTCTGATGATGCCGATCTCTCTGTCCTTCGACCACCGCGTGATCGACGGTGCTGATGGTGCGCGCTTTATCACCATCATCAACAATATGCTGAGCGACATTCGCCGCCTGGTGATGTAAGCAAAAAGCCGGCCTGACGGCCGGCTTTTTTCTGGTAATCTCTTCTGCGTTTTGAAGTTACCAGCAATAAAGGACAAAATCGTTTGCCGTTTGTTGTTTCAAAATTGTTAACAATTTTGTAAAATGCTTGCGGATAGAACGTCCCGGTGGACATGGGCGTAAAAACAATAGCGTCAGACCCGCCGGATACAAATAACAGAGGTCATGATGAGTACTGAAATCAAAACTCAGGTCGTGGTACTTGGGGCAGGCCCCGCAGGTTATTCTGCTGCCTTCCGTTGCGCTGATTTAGGTCTGGAAACCGTCATCGTAGAACGTTACAGCACCCTCGGCGGTGTTTGCCTGAACGTCGGCTGTATCCCTTCTAAAGCACTGCTGCACGTTGCTAAAGTTATCGAAGAAGCGAAAGCGCTGGCCGAACACGGCATCGTTTTCGGTGAACCGAAAACTGACATTGACAAGATTCGCACCTGGAAAGAAAAAGTCATCACTCAGCTGACCGGCGGTCTGGCTGGCATGGCCAAAGGGCGTAAAGTGAAGGTGGTTAACGGTCTGGGTAAATTTACCGGCGCTAACACCCTGGAAGTGGAAGGCGAAAACGGTAAAACCGTCATCAACTTCGACAACGCTATCATCGCGGCGGGCTCCCGTCCGATCGAACTGCCGTTCATTCCGCATGAAGATCCGCGCGTATGGGACTCCACCGATGCGCTGGAGCTGAAAACCGTACCAAAACGCCTGCTGGTTATGGGCGGCGGTATCATCGGTCTGGAAATGGGTACCGTATACCATGCGCTGGGTTCAGAGATTGACGTGGTTGAAATGTTCGACCAGGTTATCCCGGCTGCCGATAAAGACGTGGTGAAAGTCTTCACCAAGCGCATCAGTAAGAAATTCAACCTGATGCTGGAAACCAAAGTGACCGCCGTTGAAGCGAAAGAAGACGGTATCTACGTTTCCATGGAAGGCAAAAAAGCCCCGGCTGAAGCGCAGCGCTACGACGCCGTGCTGGTAGCTATCGGCCGCGTACCGAACGGTAAAAACCTCGATGCCGGTAAAGCAGGCGTTGAAGTTGACGAGCGTGGCTTTATCCGCGTTGATAAACAGCTGCGTACCAACGTGCCGCACATCTTCGCTATCGGCGATATCGTCGGTCAGCCGATGCTGGCGCACAAAGGCGTTCACGAAGGCCACGTTGCTGCCGAAGTTATTGCCGGCATGAAGCACTACTTCGACCCGAAAGTTATCCCGTCCATCGCCTATACCGAGCCGGAAGTTGCGTGGGTTGGTCTGACTGAGAAAGAAGCGAAAGAGAAAGGCATCAGCTACGAAACCGCCACCTTCCCGTGGGCTGCTTCTGGCCGCGCCATCGCTTCCGACTGCGCTGACGGTATGACCAAACTGATTTTCGACAAAGAATCTCACCGCGTTATCGGCGGGGCGATTGTCGGCACCAACGGCGGCGAGCTGCTGGGTGAAATCGGTCTGGCGATCGAAATGGGCTGTGACGCTGAAGACATCGCGCTGACCATCCACGCTCACCCGACTCTGCACGAGTCCGTTGGCCTGGCAGCAGAAGTCTTCGAAGGCAGCATCACCGACCTGCCAAACGCGAAAGCGAAGAAAAAGTAAATTTTTCTTTCAGGCAAAATCCAAAAAGCGGCTCAGTGAGCCGCTTTTTTTATCGGTGATGTTTAGAACTGTGTCGCCGTTAATAAAATTGCATATCTTATTAATACTTGAAAAATAGTTACTCAGTAAACTTATAGGTAGTTAACTATATGTGAGGTGTGTGATGAAAAAAGTTTTAACGACGACGCTGCTGGCAGCAACGCTGGTCTCGGGTATGGCCTGCGCGGCCGATGCCGCTATTCCCTGGGCTGATAACAGCGGCGGGACCGAAAGCACCCATATTGCGGCGATGGGCCAGGATTTGAATATGCAGCATCAGCAGATCACAAAGACCAGCGAAGGGGTATGGGCGGCGAATTCCGGCAGCATCAGCTCTGATGAAGCGGCGTTGACCAGCACTAAACCGGCTTTTGCGGGTGACCCGTCTCTGATGCCCCATCAGGGCTAAATCAGCACACAGATATGGCCCGGCGGCGTTATCGCACGCCGGGCTTTTTTTCTATTGATTGATGGCCTGCCAGGCTGAATCCGGCGAAAACTGCGAAATGGCGCGCGCTTTGCTCTGCGTCTCATCCCCTAAATTAGCCTGATAAACCTCATCATTCTGGTTGACCATAAAGCTCATGATGCCGGTTTTTCCCCATTCCACAGGCCACGCCAGCAGGGCGAAGCCCTGACCCTCGCCATCTTGAATGATGCGAAAACGGTAGCCGTGATAGCCTTCGCCGGGTTCGACGGGGCTAAACGCGGGCCCTAGCGGGCTGGGCGCTTCGCCGGGAGCGGCAGGCCAGTAGAGGCCGTCTTTCTTACCATCGCTGCTGATAATCCTCTGCGCCCAGGTGTGGTTTAGCCGATAAAAATCCTGCTGGGCATCAACGTAAGCGTGCATCGCCTGAATGGCTGACAGCTCATTGCGGCCAATCGCGCGAGTCAGGATCTCATCTTCAGCAGCGGCCATATCAAAACGCCAGCCGCTCTTATCCTTAATGATGGGGATCGGTAGCCGCCATGCTTCCTGTCCCACCTCCAGCCAGGCGCTATTCTGCTGCTGAACGATACGATGGCTGACTTTCCAGTCGCGCTGAAAGCGAGCGACGGCATCTGGGTCGATGCCCTCCGGCGGTAAAAATTGCTGCCAGCTATCGCCGAGCAGCCCGTTGAGGGCAGATTCATCATGCCTGCCGATTGCCTCAGCCAGCGCGCTTGCGGCCTGTTCCGGAGAGGAAAACTGCTGCTGAGCCAGCGCCATGGCGGGCGTCATGGCTAGCGCCAGCAGCGTCATTTTTAAAAATTTTTTCATCTGATTATCCTCAGCGGCGGCGCAGTTCACGGTGTTCGGAAAGATGTTCTCTGGCCGCGCTGCGCTGCTCGCTGCTTAAACCCGAGATATGGCGGCTCTGCAGGCCGCGCTCCTGCTGAGACTGCCAGGAGGGAGAGCGGATATCGTTACCGCTCAGGGCATTGGCGTGCAGATTATTCAGCTTCTGCTGACGTTGTTCGGGCGTTGCGGCCCGGAACTGTTCACGGCGCTGTTGCTGCTGCGCCGTCGGATGCTGAATTTGCGTTTTGACCGCTTCCCGATGCTGCTGTTGTACGGCGCTATTTTTTACCGCCGGCGTGGCGTCATAGCCGCGATAGTTATTGCGCTGGGTCACCTGATGGAGCTGCTGCGACGCGGCCTGGCGCTGGGCATCGCGGGAAGGCGCGTGATTAAGCGCGTTATCCGCAGGCCCGGTACGCTGCTGTAGCTGCGTCATGGCCGCCTGACGCTGCGCGTTGCGATCGGCGGGCTGATGTTGGGTCGCGCTAAGCCCGCCGGGAACATTGGTCTGATGGTAATGCTGCGCAATCGTATTGTTCGGATAGGGAATATTGCCGCGGTAGGCCGGATTATGCTGCCAGCTGGCGTGGTTTCCCGGCAGGTTCTGCCCGGTAATATGGTTGAAATTATTGACGTTGATGTTGATGTTATCGCCGTTGTGCGCGTAGCCGCCGTGATGATCATCATCGTGATGGTGATCGTCATCGTCATGGTGGTGATGATCGTCATCATCCCAGTCGATGCTGCTGAACAGAGCGTAGGTTGTGGCGACGCCGAGGCTATAGCCAAACCCCTTGACGAAGCTGTCGGTAAACTGCTCCCCCGGAGGCGGCGGCAGGTAGACCGGCGGATAGGCGGTGTCAGGCCAGGCGCCGTAAACAACTGAAGGGTTATAGGCCGGCACGTACACCACATTTGGATTGGTTGATTCGATTTTAATCACCTGCGCCGGGGCGGAGGATGTCACGGCGCTGCTGCTGCGGGAAGCGGTGGCCGTGGACGTTGCCGGAGCCGGTGCCGGTGCCGCGGAGCGGGTGGCGGTGATGACTTTCTGCTGCGGCGTGGATTTTAACGTTCCGGTCTGCTGGGCGATGGCGCGTAAGCGCTGCACCGAATCCATGACGTCCTGCGGCTGGGCGAGAAATGCATTACCCAGGTTTTCCACCCACGGCGCATTTTCTCCCATTAACGCGAGCAGGGAAGGGAAGGCGACCAGCGATTTTACGCTGGGATCCCAGGGCTGATTTGCCACCGCTTGCACCGCCGCATCGCCCTTCATTGTGGGGTTATCCTGCGACCACTCTACCGCCTGGACAACGTTACTCGGGTAGGTCGAAGCCATCAGCACCTGCGACAGCAGATTGTCCGGATAGAGCGCGATTGGCGCGACCCACTGGTCTATCTGCGCGGGTGTATAGGTCGTGGTCACCGGCTGGGCGGCGGCGGTTGCCTGCGCCGTTTGCGCAACGGCGGGGGGCTCGGGAACCGTTTGCGGCTCCCGGCTTTTGACGTAGAGCGTACCCGCGGCGGCTAATAGCCCGGCGCTACAGAGCAGCGCGAGCAGATGGGGTTTGAAAGGCAGTGTCATGAGAACTCCCGGCACAATAATTGGCCCGTTTTGACAGAGTATTGTCGAAAAGCGGGGGATTGCCTGAGTATAGAGAGCGCGTATTTGCGTTTTTGATTTTAGTTGGGATTTCGCTCAATTATGTGTAACAGAATTAATTTTATATACCGCTAAATTGACAGAAAACCTGCATTATTCTGCCCTTAACGATTCAGCTAATTTTTAATGTTGCTTTTTTGTAAACAGATTAACACCCCGCCAAAATCCTGCTATGCTGCCGACGCGGTATCGGGCATTTACCCTACAAACTGCTGTCTCACAGGAGCGTGAAGAGAATCGCCTACCGCATTTTACAATGAGAGCGAGGAGAACCGTCGTGCTAGAAGAATACCGTAAGCACGTAGCTGAGCGTGCCGCCGAGGGGATTGTACCGAAACCCTTAGATGCAACCCAAATGGCCGCGCTGGTAGAACTGCTGAAAAACCCGCCAGCGGGTGAAGAAGAATTCTTGTTAGACCTGTTAATTAACCGCGTACCGCCGGGCGTCGACGAAGCCGCCTATGTTAAAGCCGGATTCCTTGCCGCGATCGCCAAAGGCGAAGCGACTTCTCCACTGGTTACCCGTGAAAAAGCTGTCGAACTGCTGGGCACCATGCAGGGCGGTTACAACATCCATCCCCTGATTGACGCGCTGGACGACGCAAAACTGGCGCCGATCGCCGCGAAAGCGCTGTCCCACACCCTGCTGATGTTCGACAACTTCTACGATGTAGAAGAGAAAGCCAAGGCGGGCAATGCCTACGCCAAACAGGTTATGCAATCCTGGGCCGACGCTGAGTGGTTCCTGAGCCGTCCTCAACTGGCTGACAAAATCACCGTGACCGTTTTTAAAGTCACCGGCGAAACCAACACCGATGACCTGTCTCCGGCCCCTGACGCCTGGTCCCGCCCGGACATTCCGCTGCACGCGCTGGCAATGCTGAAAAACGCCCGCGAAGGCATCGACCCGGATCAGCCCGGCGCCGTTGGCCCGATTAAACAAATTGAAGCACTGCAGCAAAAAGGTTTCCCGCTGGCGTACGTCGGCGATGTCGTGGGTACCGGCTCATCGCGTAAATCCGCCACCAACTCGGTGCTGTGGTTTATGGGCGACGATATTCCGAACGTGCCGAACAAGCGCGGCGGCGGTCTGGTTCTCGGCGGCAAAATTGCGCCTATCTTCTTTAATACCATGGAAGATGCCGGCGCGCTGCCGATTGAAGTGGACGTAAACAACCTGAACATGGGCGACGTGATCGACGTTTATCCGTTCAAAGGTGAAGTCCGTAACCACGAAACCGGCGAACTGCTGGCGACCTTCGAGCTGAAAACCGACGTGCTGATCGACGAAGTGCGCGCCGGCGGCCGTATCCCGCTAATCATCGGCCGTGGCCTGACCACCAAAGCGCGTGAAGCGCTGGGCCTGCCGCACAGCGATGTGTTCCGTCAGGCGAAAGACGTGGCGGAAAGCAGCCGCGGATACTCTCTGGCGCAGAAAATGGTGGGTCGCGCCTGCGGCGTGGCCGGGGTTCGTCCGGGCGCTTACTGCGAACCGAAGATGACCTCCGTAGGCTCTCAGGACACCACCGGCCCGATGACCCGTGATGAGCTGAAAGACCTGGCGTGCCTGGGCTTCTCTTCCGACCTCGTGATGCAGTCCTTCTGCCATACCGCCGCCTATCCGAAGCCGGTGGACGTCACCACGCACCACACGCTGCCGGACTTCATCATGAACCGCGGCGGCGTATCGCTGCGTCCGGGCGATGGCGTTATCCACTCCTGGCTGAACCGTATGCTGCTGCCTGATACCGTGGGTACCGGTGGTGATTCGCATACCCGTTTCCCGATCGGTATCTCCTTCCCGGCAGGCTCAGGCCTGGTGGCGTTTGCCGCCGCAACTGGCGTCATGCCGCTGGATATGCCGGAATCGGTACTGGTACGTTTTAAAGGCAAAATGCAGCCGGGCATCACCCTGCGCGATCTGGTACACGCCATCCCGCTGTATGCGATCAAACAGGGTCTGCTGACCGTGGAGAAGAAAGGTAAGAAAAACATCTTCTCCGGCCGCATTCTGGAAATTGAAGGTCTGCCGGATCTGAAAGTTGAGCAGGCGTTTGAGCTGACCGATGCCTCCGCCGAGCGTTCCGCTGCGGGCTGCACCATTAAGCTGAACAAAGAGCCGATCGTTGAGTATCTGACCTCCAACATCGTCCTGCTGAAGTGGATGATCGCCGAAGGTTACGGCGATCGTCGTACGCTGGAGCGTCGCGTTCAGGGCATGGAAAAATGGCTGGCGGATCCGCAGCTGCTGGAAGGCGACGCGGATGCGGAATATGCGGCGGTGATCGATATCGATCTGGCCGATATCAAAGAGCCCATCCTCTGCGCGCCGAACGATCCGGACGATGCGCGTTTGCTGTCCGACGTGCAGGGCGAGAAGATCGATGAAGTGTTTATCGGTTCCTGCATGACCAACATCGGCCACTTCCGCGCGGCCGGTAAGCTGCTGGACAACCACAAAGGCCAGCTGCCGACTCGTCTGTGGGTGGCGCCGCCAACCCGTATGGACGCCGCGCAGCTGACTGAAGAGGGCTACTACAGCGTGTTTGGTAAGAGCGGTGCGCGTATTGAAATCCCTGGCTGTTCCCTGTGTATGGGTAACCAGGCGCGCGTTGCCGACGGTGCGACGGTGGTCTCTACCTCAACCCGTAACTTCCCGAACCGTTTAGGTACCGGCGCTAACGTCTTCCTGGCCTCTGCGGAGCTGGCGGCCGTGGCCGCGCTTATCGGTAAACTGCCGACGCCGGAAGAGTATCAGACCTATGTTGCTCAGGTGGATAAAACCGCAGCGGATACCTATCGCTATCTGAACTTCGATCAGCTGGGTCAGTACACCGAGAAGGCCGACGGGGTTATTTTCCAGACCGCGGTGTAATGCGCTAACTCAGCGCTGTACATAATCCCGCCAATGCCCGGTGAACTTTGCGTCACCGGGCATTTTTATTTCCCGTCCCTCCGTCTACCACGCTTTTTTTCTCTTCCACTGCTGCGATAATGACTGTATGGGTACAGTGCAGCGGTGACGCACTGCCCTTGCAGAGGAAAAGACTATGGATTACGAATTTCTGCGCGATATTACCGGAGTGGTAAAGGTGCGAATGTCGATGGATCATGAGGCGATCGGCCACTGGTTCAACGAAGAGGTTAAAGATAACCTTGCCCTGCTGGACGAAGTCGAGCAGGCCGCGCGCACCGTTAAAGGCAGTGAACGTTCCTGGCAACGCGTCGGCCATGAATACACGCTATGGCTGGACGGCGAAGAAGTGATGATCCGCGCTAACCAACTGGATTTTTCCGGCGATGAGATAGAAGAGGGGATGAGCTACTATGACGAAGAAAGCCTCTCGCTATGCGGCGTGGAAGACTTTCTTCAGGTCGTCAACGCCTATCGAAAATTTGTAGGTCAATCCTGAGCAACGTTAATCATTTCCACGGCCGGACAGTTATGTCCGGCTTTTTTTTAGCCTTAATGGCCTGGTTTGATTTTTATTAATCATTTTAAAACTGTGATCTGGCGCGTTTGTGAAGTTTATTTGATTGAATATAATCTTTATGATTTTATTTAATCACAGCATAACAACAGGCGGGAAGACCATGAACATCAAAAAGGCTATAGAACGTGTACCTGGCGGCATGATGGTTGTGCCACTGGTGATCGGCGCCATTATCAATACCTTTGCCCCGCAAGCGCTTGAGATCGGCGGGTTCACCACCGCGCTGTTTAAAAACGGCGCAGCGCCGCTGATTGGCGCCTTCCTGCTCTGTATGGGAGCGGGAATTAGCGTCAAGGCAGCGCCACAGGCTCTGTTGCAGGGCGGTACCATTACGCTGACCAAACTCCTGATCGCCATTGCGATTGGCCTCGGCGTGGAACAGCTCTTTGGCGCTGAAGGGATCTTCGGCTTAAGCGGCGTGGCGATCATCGCCGCGATGAGTAACTCGAATGGCGGGCTTTACGCCGCGCTGGTTGGCGAGTTTGGTAACGAGCGTGATGTGGGAGCGATCTCCATCCTGTCACTGAATGACGGGCCATTCTTTACGATGATCGCGCTGGGCGCGGCGGGGATGGCCAACATTCCCATTATGGCGCTGGTCGCCGTGCTGGTGCCGCTGGTGGTGGGAATGATCCTGGGTAACCTCGATCCCAACATGCGCGACTTCCTGACCAAAGGCGGCCCGCTATTGATTCCGTTCTTCGCTTTTGCGTTGGGCGCAGGGATCAACCTTGAAATGCTGCTACAGGGCGGTCTGGCGGGCATTCTGCTCGGCGTGCTGACGACCTTTATCGGCGGTTTCTTTAACATTCGTGCCGACCGTCTGGTGGGCGGAACCGGGATTGCCGGCGCGGCGGCGTCCAGTACCGCCGGAAACGCCGTGGCGACGCCGCTGGCGATTGCCCAGGCCGATCCCTCTCTGGCAGAGGTTGCCGCCGCGGCCGCGCCGCTGATTGCCGCATCGGTGATCACCACCGCGATTCTGACGCCGGTCCTCACCTCATGGGTGGCTAAGAAGCAAGCGCGTCAGGTTGCAGAGGAGAAAAAAGCATGAAAATGATCGTTATCGCCGACGACTTTACGGGTTCTAACGATACCGGCGTGCAGCTGGCAAAGAAGGGGGCGCGCACGGAAGTGATGCTAACGCCGGATCAAAAACCTTCGCGTCGCGCTGATGTGCTGGTGATCAACACCGAAAGCCGCGCGATGCCTGCAGCTGAGGCCGGGAAAGCGGTAGCGCAGGCGTTAGCGCCGTGGTGCGATGGTGATGCGCGTCCGCTGGTTTACAAGAAAATCGACTCTACTTTCCGCGGCAACGTGGGGGCTGAAGTGACGGCGGCAATGCGTGCTGCAAACCGGAAGCTGGCCGTAATTGCGGCGGCTATCCCCGCAGCCGGGCGCACCACCCGCGACGGATTATGCCTGGTCAACGGTACGCCACTGCTGGAAACCGAATTCGCCAGCGATCCGAAAACGCCCATTATCTCCTCGCGAATTGCGACGTTGATCGCCCTGCAAAGCGATATCCCGGTTCATGAAGTGTCGCTCGAAGACGTTCGTCGGGGGCAATTGAGCGCCCTGTTGACGGCTTTTTCCGCCGAGGGTGAGTGCTTGGTGGTGGTGGATGCCGTGGAAGATCGCGATCTGTTGCTGATTGCCCAGGCTATTTGTGAACAAAAGGAGATGCCGCTGTTGGTGGGCGCTGCCGGGCTGGCGAACGCGCTACCGGTCAGCACCTTCATGCAGGAAAAGCAGGAACTACCGGTACTGGTGGTGGCCGGATCGATGAGCGAGGCCACGCGGCGGCAGGTTGAAAAAGCGCTCTGCCAGGCGCGCGCCAGCGTCGTGGATATTGACGCCTCGCGGCTGGCCTCGGCGCAGTACGAGCAGGAAATGGCCGCGGCGGTTGAACAGGCCTGTGCGCTGCTCAGTCGCCAGCAGCACACCATTTTACGTACCAGCCGGAGTGCGGACGATCGGCAGATGATCGACGGCCTGTGCGCTCAGGCTGGCCTGAGCCGCCAGCAGCTCGGTGAGATGCTTAGCGAACGCCTCGGGATGATTACGCTGCGCATTATCGAACAGGCTCGTATTGGCGGGCTGTTCCTGACCGGAGGAGATATCGCCACCGCGGTCGCCGCCGCGCTCGGGGCGGAAGGCTATCGCATTCAGAGTGAGGTGGCACCCTGTATTCCCTGCGGGACGTTCGTTAACAGTGAAATCGACGATCTGCCGGTTATCACTAAAGCCGGCGGATTCGGTTCAGACAGCACCCTTTGTGATGCGCTTTATTTTATTGAGGAGATGTACAGTGGTAACTAAAACAATTGCGATTACGATGGGCGACCCGGCGGGCATCGGTCCGGAAATTATTGTCAAAGCGCTTTGTGAAGACGAGCTCAACGGCGCGCCGCTGGTGGTGGTCGGGTGTCTGAAAACCCTGAAACGTCTGCAGGACAAAGGGCTGGCGGAAGGCGTTACCTTTCGCGCGATCGCCGAGGTCGCGGAGGCGCGATTTGCTCCTGGCGTGATTCATGTCATCGACGAGCCGCTGGCCCAGCCGGACGCGCTGGAGCCGGGTAAAGTGCAGGCCCAGGCGGGCGATCTGGCCTACCGCTGCGTGAAGCGGGCGACGGCGCTGGCGATGAAAGGCGACGTACACGCCATCGCGACCGCACCGCTGAATAAAGAAGCGCTTCATCTGGCCGGGCACAATTATCCTGGTCATACCGAGCTGCTGGCGACGCTGACTGAAAGCCGCGATTACGCCATGGTGCTCTACACCGACAAGCTGAAGGTCATTCATGTCTCGACCCACATTGCGTTGCGTAAGTTCCTCGATACGCTTAATGGCCAGCGCGTGGAGACGGTCATCGGCATCGCGGATCGCTTCCTGAAACGCGTCGGCTTCACCCAGCCGCGCATTGCCGTTGCCGGGGTCAATCCCCATGCGGGCGAAAACGGTCTGTTTGGCGATGAAGAAATACGCATTGTGTCGCCGGCCATTGAAAACATGAAAGCGAAGGGAATCGATGTTTATGGGCCCTGCCCGCCGGACACCGTGTTTCTACAGGCATACGAGGGGCAATATGACATGGTGGTGGCGATGTACCACGATCAGGGACATATTCCGCTCAAACTGCTTGGCTTCTACGATGGGGTGAATATCACCGCGGGTCTGCCGTTCATCCGCACCTCTGCCGATCACGGCACCGCGTTTGATATAGCCTGGACGGGAAAAGCAAAATCTGAGAGCATGGCCGTATCGATTAAACTGGCAATGCAACTGGCGTAATTTCCTGTTATGAAAGGACAACACCGTCTGGATAAGATTGTGGCGTATTTGAAAAATCATACGCTGGTGACCGTGGAACAGCTGGTGGATGCGGTAGAAGCATCGCCTGCAACGATACGACGCGATCTGATCAAACTGGATGAGCAGGGCGTGATCAGCCGCAGCCACGGCGGTGTTGCCCTGCGGCGCTTTGAGCCTTCTCAGCCTACCACCAATGAAAAGCAGCTACGATCGCCTGCGGAAAAGCGGGCGATTGCGCGTTTTGCCGCCTCGATGGTGCAGGCGGGCGACGCGGTGGTACTGGACGCCGGCACCACCATGCTGGAGCTGGCAAAATGCCTGACCCATCTTCCGCTCAGGGTGATCACAGTCGATCTGCATATCGCTCTGTTTTTATCCGAATTCCGCCAGATAGAAGTGACCATCGTCGGTGGCCGCATTGATGACAGCAGCCAGTCCTGTATCGGCGAGTTTGGTCGTAAGATGTTACGTAGCGTCTATCCCGATATCGCTTTTATGAGCTGTAACAGCTGGAGCGTGGAAAAGGGCGTGACGACGCCGACGGAAGAAAAGGCGGGGCTGAAGCAGGAGATCATTGCCAACGCCCAGCGTAAGATCTTACTGGCCGACAGCAGCAAATATGGCGCCCACTCGCTGTTCAACGTCGCTCCGCTGAGCCGCTTCACTGACATTATTACCGATGGGGGGTTGCCTCTTCCCGTTCAGGCTGAGCTGAAAGCGCAGTCCGTTGCCCTTACGCTGGTACAGCCTGAACGTTAAGGATACCGCCAGCCGATACGGTGTTACACGCTCGGGATATTGCGTCCGTAGTAGATTTCGCGCATCTCTTTCCAGAGCAGGTCGGTAATCACCTTACGCTCCTCTTCGCTCAAATCTTCCGGCTTCGTGTGGAACATATAGTGCTTAAGGTCGAACTCCTTAAGCAACATCTTGGTATGGAAAATATTTTCCTGATAAACGTTCACGTCCACCATGTCATACAAAGACTTAATATCCTCGGACATGAAGTTCTGAATGGAGTTAATTTCATGATCGATGAAGTGCTTCATGCCGTTCACATCGCGGGTAAAACCGCGAACGCGATAATCAATCGTGACGATATCGGATTCTAGCTGGTGAATCAGATAGTTCAGGGCCTTCAGCGGTGAAATGACCCCGCAGGTTGAGACTTCAATATCGGCGCGGAAGGTGCACAGTCCGCCTTCAGGATGGCTTTCCGGATAGGTGTGAACGCAGATATGGCTTTTATCGAGATGCGCCACCACGGTTTCCGGTAGCGGACCCGGGTGTTCTGTCTGATCGATAAGCTGCGGATCGACAGGCTCTTCGCTGACCAGGATCGTCACGCTGGCGCCCTGCGGTTCATAATCCTGGCGGGCAATGTTAAGAATATTGGCGCCGATAATCGAACAGGTCTCTGACAAAATTTCCGTCAGGCGGTTGGCGTTGTAGAGTTCGTCAATATAGGCGATGTAGCCATCGCGCTCCTCTGCCGTTTTTGCGTAGCAGATATCGTAAATGCAAAAACTCAGGCTTTTGGTCAGATTGTTAAAGCCGTGCAGCTTCAATTTTTTCAATTTAGATCACCTCCTTACTTAACGGTGGATAGCGCATCCAGTAAATACTGCGGTAAAGCAAATGCCGCCGCGTGAATGGCCGGATTGTAATAACGGCACTTCAGGTTCGACTTGTGAAAACGGGCCTGGATGATTTCACTGGAAAGATGGCGCAGCGCTTCGTTGTCCGTGGCCCATGCGAAGGTCATGATGCCGCCGTAGTAGGTGGGAATCGCCGCCTGATAGAAGCTTACGTCGCTAAAGTAATGGCTGAGCTTGCGATGGCTATCGACGGCCTCATCCTGTTGCAGGAAGCTGACGCCGTTCTGAGCGACGAAGATCCCGCCTGGGTTGAGGCAGCGCTTGCAGCCTTCATAGAAGGCGGAAGTAAACAGGCTCTCGCCGGGACCGATAGGATCGGTGCAGTCGGAGATAATGACGTCAAACGTTTGCGCCGTCTGGTTAACAAAATTGACGCCATCGTCAATCACCAGGGTAAAGCGCGGGTCGTCGTACGCACCCGCGTTATGGTTGGGGAGGTACTGGCGACAGAATGAAACCACGCCAGCGTCAATTTCTACCATGGTGATGGTTTCGACGCTGCGGTGACGGGAGACTTCGCGCAGCATGGCGCCATCGCCGCCGCCGATAATTAACACATGTTTCGCCTGGCCGTGGGCCATCAGAGGAACATGGGTCATCATTTCATGGTAGATAAACTCATCACGTTCGGTGGTTTGTACCACGCCGTCCAGCGCCATCACGCGGCCAAAGGCTGCGTTTTCGAAAATAATTAAATCCTGATGATCGGTTTTCTCATGATACAGAACGTTATCAACGCTGAAATACTGACCAAAATGGTCGTGCAGCGTTTCATGCCACAGATTGCTATCGGCCACGGGCAGATCCTCCTTTGTTAACACCTGTTACACCCATCAAAAATGAGCGCAACATCATAGCCAACTATAGAAGATGATGCACGGTGGATATTTCAGCAAATGAAGCGTGGGGCATTACCCGTTCACAAAGAGGGGAAAGCGCCTCCCCCATGGGAGGCGCCAGGATCAGGGTTTTTTAGCCTGTGGTTCTGCCGCAGTGGCGTCAACGATTCTGACGGTATATACCATGGTCGCTCCCGGCGGAATTTTAGGCGGTTTGCCTTCGCTGCCGTAGGCGAGATTGGGAGGGATCACGACCGTTATCGCTCCGTGGTTTCCCAGCCGCTTGAGTGGCCCAAGGAAGATGGGAGGATAAGATTTCAGAGGCTGGGACCAGACTTTCCCCTCCGCTTCCATATCGTTAATGACGGTTCCATCGGTAAGCGTTTCCTTGATAGTGACGGTAACGATATCGCTGTCGAGAATCTTGCCCTTGCCGGCATAATCTATGCGACTGTAAATGCCGTCTTTCAATACCACCCCTTTTTGCTTCGCGAAGTTTTGTTGATATTTCTTTCCTTCGCTAAGGGTTTGCTGTTCGAGCTTCTTTAGGTTCTGAAAGACTTTTTTAGACACATCGAATAAGGCTTTATTGCGCGCTTTCTCATCAAGGGCGATATCCCCTGAAAAAGAATCCATAATCCCCTGTAAAACGGTATCTTTACTGGTTTTTACGCCCTGAGATGCCCGGGTAGATAAGAGCTGCAGCACCTCCTCGCCCATCGATACACCGATAGCGTAAGCCTGCCGCAGAGGCTCTTTTGCAAAGTCGATAGCCAGCGGCTTTTTCGCCTTGGCGTCAGCAAGCCTGGCCTTTAGCCGGGTAATTTCATCGGCGCTGGCCTGCTGTAGGGCGTTGTCCTGACCGGCCTGCTGACGGCCAGCATCCGCCTGAAGGGACGTCTGCGGCGTACTGATGATAACGGCGTCCAGTTTAGCCGTGAGCGCCTGTTTTTCTACTGCCGCGGCCGCCAGCTTTGTCGTTAAATCTGTTTTTTCCGCTTCACTGGCGTTGAGCTTCGCTATCGCTGCTTTCTGCTCGGTTTGAGACGCATCCAGTTTCGTTTGCAGCGCCCGCTGTGCGGCGTCAGCCGCGGCGAGTTTTGTTAGCATTTCCTGCTGAGCTGCCTCTGCAGCAGCGAGCCTTGTTGCGAGAGCTTGCCTCTCTTTCGCCTCTGTCGTGAACTTACCGGTGAGCGCTTGTTTCTCCGCTGCGGCCGCCGCCAGCTTTAAGAGCGTATCTTGCTTTTCTGTTTCCAGCGCCGCGAGCTTCTGCTGCAGGGATTGCTTTTCGGCGGTTGCCTCAGCCAGCTGAAGCTCAACTTTTTGTTTCGCGGATTCTACTAATGCCACTCTTTTTTCCTGCTGCAGCGTTTTATTTTCTGTGGCATTACGCTGGCCCTCGATCTGTTTTATTTCAGCCGCGGCGGATAGCGCGTTATCTATTAATTGTTGTTTTTCGGCTACGGCAGTCGCTAACTTTTTCTCAAGCAGCTGAATTTTATCTTTCAGCGCTTTTTGGTTGTCTGCTTCGGCGTTCACCGTGGCCGGCTTCGCATCAAGCTGCTGCCGAAGTTGGCGGATGAGTTTATCTTTTTGAGCAATGATTGCAGCCTGACGGGAAACTTCATGGGTATTCAGGACGTTTTTTTTATTCGTTGTTTTTGTATTATTGCTTTTCTCCTCAACGGGCTTTACCGGCTCGCTGATTTTTTGCGCCTGATGCTCTTTAGCATAATTTAAAAATGCCGGGCCTGAGGCATCGCTATTTGAGCTCGCCGTGACGCTGATAAGGGCGTCTTTTTCCGCATAGGCATCCGGCGATAGCGCCAGCACAAAAACTGCTGCCAGCGATACCGGATTGAAGTTTTTGGCTATTTTCCCGTTCATGGCTGAACATTTTCACCACGTTTAACAAGGCTATCGATCAGTTCCTTTTCAATATCAGCGCACAGCTTGATTGATTTGAACTGGTACATCGAATCGATCCCCTGTTTTGTCGGTTCTGCCACTTTACTGCGCACAGAATTATATTGTGATGCCGCGCTAAGCAGGGCAGTGAACTCATTGCCGAGTTTGTCCGCCTGTTTGGGGTTCACTTCTTTCAGCGACTCCAGCGCTTTACGGCAAGTGTCTAAACGCGCTTGCTCATCGGCGATTCTCTGCTGTTCGGTTTGCTGTTGGCTTAATGTCGACTCAGATAAGGGTTTCACTAATCCGGCGGATTGCCTGGGTTGTATTGAATTACAACCCGCTAATAAAATGAGGGCCAGAGGGGCTATGCTTGTAAATAAGGATCTGTTCAAGGTTTCATTCCATTGATAAAAAGAGGTGTTATCGGGCGATAATAGTGTGCGAAAAAGAAGAATGCAATAATAGAGTTTATGATTTTTGATGGCGTACTTTTAATATTAGTTATACCCGTCATATTTCACGCTGCTTATGCGTTGGCTACGCTCGCTTACCCCTTGCCGCCTTCAAGTAACTCTAATTATTTAGGGTATATATTAATATGTTGAATGCTTAATGAATTATCATTGAATTCTATGAATTGAGATATAAATTAAGTGCTGTTGTTAATTGAATTGCTATTATTATGCGGCGTCATAGCCGTATTCGCACGGCTACCGTATTATGAAATGAAGGGGGTTATTTCACGTAAGCGAGCAGGCTAAGCGAATCGCGGGCCAGCGCTTTGCATTTTTTAGTGGTGGGAATCTGGATTCCGCTAAGGTCCCGGTAGCTATCTTCGCCGAGCGCTTTCATATTGAAGCTGTCGTAATTGCTTAAATCCCATTGATTCTGCTGAGCAAAAAAGACCAGGGCACGGCGAATCTGCGTGTTAGGCAGATTTTGATAACCGCAGTCGTTCTTCAGGAAGACGAATACTGCCGTTAAATCAGCCATATCTTCCGCTTCGGACTCGCTTAATGCATAGCTATTGGCGGAGAGAGTCAGCAGGCTGCCAAGCACTATTGTTCTGAAAAGCGTCTTCATTTTTTCTACCATTGAATCACGGACAAACAAAGTTAGCACACTTCGTTACAGTGCGCCGAGCTTTATTCTTACTCTTCTGCTTGACCTTCCTGTTGGGGGAGGGTTTAAGCTCAATTATTCACCAGCAGAATAAAAAGGATGTGAAAATGCAACGTCGTGAGTTTCTTAAACTAACCGCTGCGGTCAGCGTGGCCAGCGCATTGCCGCTATGGAGCCGCTCGGTTTTTGCCGCCAGTCGCCCATCTTTGCCTGTACCCGAACTGCTTACCGCCGACGCGCGCAATCGCATCTCGTTAATCATCCAGGCTGGAAAAACGCAGTTCGGCCCTCATCTGGCGACCACCTGGGGCTATAACGGCAATCTGCTGGGACCGGCCCTACAGCTTAAGCAGGGTGAGGAGGCGACCATCGACATTCATAACCGTCTGGCGGAGGAGACCACCGTGCACTGGCACGGTCTGGAGGTTCCCGGCGCCGTGGACGGCGGTCCCCAGGGCGTGATTGCCGCCGGAGGCTCCCGCACGGTGACCTTTACCCCAACGCAACGGGCGGCGACCTGCTGGTTCCATCCCCATCAGCATGGTAAAACCGGCAGACAGGTCGCGATGGGGCTGGCAGGGCTGGTGCTGATTTCTGATGCAGAAAGCGAAAAGCTGCTCCTGCCAAAGCAGTGGGGAATTGATGATGTCCCGGTGATTGTGCAGGATAAAAAATTCACCTCAGCGGGAGAGATTGATTATCAGCTCGATATTATGAGCGCAGCCGTGGGCTGGTTTGGTGATACGCTGCTCACTAACGGCGCGCTGTACCCGGAGCACGCTGCGCCTCGCGGCTGGCTACGTTTACGTCTGCTGAACGGCTGTAATGCGCGTTCTTTGAATTTCGCCACCAGCGATAAGCGGCCCATGTACGTCGTGGCAAGCGATGGTGGTCTCTTGGCTGAGCCGGTGAAAGTTAACGCGCTGCCGGTGCTGATGGGCGAGCGTTTCGAAGTGCTGGTGGATACCACTGACGGGAAGCCCTTCGATTTAATTACGCTCCCGGTCAACCAGATGGGGATGGCGATCGCTCCGTTTGATCGGCCGCAGCCAGTGTTACGCGTGCAGCCGCTGACTATCCAGGCTTCCGGTAAGCTGCCGGATGTGCTGGCCGCTATGCCAGCGCTGCCCTCGCTTCAGGGCCTGACTCAGCGTACTTTGCAGCTCTCGATGGATCCGATGCTCGATATGATGGGCATGCAGGCGCTGATGCAAAAATATGGCGACCAGGCCATGTCCGGCATGGACCATGGCATGATGATGAATCACGGAGAGATGGGGAATATGAACAATATGAACCACGGTGACATGGGAAGCATGAATCATGGCGGCACGGCGCAGATGAAGCACGGTAATAAGGAGTTTGATTTCCATAATGCGAATCGGATCAACGGTAAAGCCTTTGATATGAATGTTCCCCTGTTTGCGGCGGCGAAAGGGCAGTATGAGCGGTGGGTGATTTCTGGCAAAGGCGACATGATGCTGCATCCGTTCCATATTCACGGCACTCAGTTCCGTATTTTGTCCGAAAACGGTAAAGCGCCGGCACCCCACAGGAGCGGCTGGAAAGATACCGTCAGGGTTGAAGGCGATGTCAGTGAAGTACTGGTGAAATTTGATCACGATGCGCCGAAAGAACATGCCTATATGGCGCACTGCCATCTGCTGGAGCATGAAGATACGGGAATGATGCTGGGATTTACGGTGTAGAATTCGCTTCCCGTCTAAGGGCGAGGCGTGTGGCTTGCTTCGATAGAAAAGAGAGAGATGTACCATAGGGAGAAGGCCCGGAAACCGGGCCTTCTGTTTTTTACTTCGCGTCGTCCGGTAAAGCATAAGCGACGATATAGTCGCCCATCTTCGTGCCAAACGAACCGTGACCGCCCGCAGAGATGACAACGTACTGCTTGCCATTCACTTCATAGGTCATCGGCGTCGCCTGGCCGCCCGCCGGCAGACGTGCCTGCCATAATTTTTCACCGTTGCTCATATTGTACGCGCGCAGGTAGTTATCCGCGGTCGCGCCGATAAACAGCACATTGCCGGCCGTCGAAATTGGACCGCCCAGCATCGGCATACCCATTGTGAACGGGAGCTTAATCGGCATCGGGAACGGCAGGCTATCCTGCGGCGTACCGATACGTTTTTTCCACACCACTTCGTTGGTTTTCAGATCCAGCGCGGAGATATAGCCCCAGGCTGGCTGTTTGCAGGGCAGACCAAACGGTGACAGGAACGGATTAAGCGTAACGCCGTAAGGGACACCGTACTGTGGCTGAATACCGGCTTCGGTACCGGAACCCTTGGCGTCTTTTGGCTGCTCCATCGGGTTACCTGGGCCGCGAGGGATCAGTTTTGAGACAAACGGCAGCGCCATTGGGTTAGCAATCGCCACCTGGCGGTTCGGATCGACGGAGATGCCGCCCCATTCGAACATCCCCAGGTTACCCGGGAATACCAGCGTGCCTTGTTCTGACGGCGGGGTGAAAATCCCTTCGTAGCGCAGCTGATGGAAGATAACGCGGCACACCAGCTGGTCGAACATGGTGGCGCCCCACATGTCCGCGCCGGTCAGGTCTTTCTTCGGACGGAAGCTCAGGTCGGAGAACGGCTGAGTTTTCGCGACGTAGTCACCTTTCGCCGCCCCTTGCGGAACCGGTTTTTCCGGCGCCGGGACAACCAGTTCACCGTTGCGGCGATCGAGGACAAAAATATTACCGGTTTTTGCCGGAGCGTAAATCACCGGCACGGTTTTACCGTTGACGTCGATATCCGCCAGCGTCGGCTGCGACGGCATATCCATATCCCACAGATCGTGGTGAACGGTCTGGTAGCTCCACGCCAGTTTACCGGTCGTCGCGTTCAGCGCCACGATGGAGCTGGCATAGCGCTCTTGTTCAGGCGTACGGTTGCCGCCCCAGATATCCGGGGTGGTTACGCCCATAGGCAGGTAGACCAGATCCAGCTTCGCGTCATAGGCCGCAGGCGCCCAGGAGTTTGGTGAATTCAGCGTGAAATGATGTTCATCATCAGGAATCGCGTTGGGATCTTTCGCGCCCGGGTCAAAGGCCCACAGCAGTTTACCGGTATTCACATCAAAGCCGCGGATAACGCCCGACGGCTCGCGGGTGGAGAAGTTATCGGTCACGGCGCCGGCAATGACGATAGTTTTGTCGGTAATAATCGGCGGTGATGTTGGTTCATACATACCCGGCGTAGTGACAGGCATGTTGGTTTGCAGATTGAGAATGCCTTTATTAGCAAAGGACTCACACAGCTTACCGGTTTCGGCATTGAGGGCGAACAGACGACCATCGTTGACCGGAAGAATGATCCGACGCGGGCAGTCGGCAACCACATCCGCCGGCGCGTTATCCGCTTTGGCTTCATGATATGAAACGCCGCGACAGGTCACGTGCTGGAAAGAGGGGTCAGCGTTGAGCTGCGGATCGAAATGCCACTTTTCTTTACCGGTGGCCGCGTCAAGCGCGAACAGGCGCTGATGAGCGGTACACAGATAAAGCGTGTCGCCCACTTTAATCGGCGTGACTTCATTGGTGATTTCACCCGGATCGTTAGGCTGCTTGAGATCGCCCGTACGGAAGACCCAAGCTTCTTTCAGGTTCTTCACGTTATCGGCGTTGATCTGCTTCAGCGGCGAGTAGCGCTGGCCTTCCTGATTGCGGCCATACGCCGACCAGTCACCATCGGCTACGTCGGAGATGGGGGCCGCTGGCGTTGCATCAGCGCTCAGCGTACCGTTGACTTCCTGCGGGTCGTTGAAGCCGGCCCAGGTCAGGATACCGCCGCTAATCAGCAGGGCGACAACCAGCCCGGCAACGGCGCCAGAGGAGGGAATCGGCAGGCGGCGCCAGACAAACGGCAGGATAAGCCAGATGCCGAAGAAGACCAGAATGTCGCTACGCGGGGTCAGCGCCCAGAAGTCGAAACCAACTTCCCATACTCCCCAGATCATAGTGGCAAGCAGCAGCGCGGCGTACAGCCAAAGCGCAGAACGCTTGCCGCGGAACAGCAGGACTGTGACGCCAAGCATGACCAGGCCTGCGACAGGGTAGTACCATGAGCCGCCAAGAGCGACCAGCCAGGCCCCGCCCGCTAAAAGATACAGGCCACAGAACGCTGCAAAAAGAGCCGTCAGCGTCACGAGTAGCCGTGATTGTTGAGATTTTGTTTCTGCCATAGAAGGACACTCGTTTGTTTGTTAATTTTTTAACTGCAATTAATTATAGGATTTAACAAGTGTGATCGGAATCACAAAATGGGCTTTATTAATCACTGCATCGCATATTTCTTTTTACTGGTATACTGCGTGGCTTGCCGGTCAACGTCGGTGCAATCGCAGCGGCTTTGATGATTTACATTAAGAATCAAATGGTTAGTTTTATGAAACATACTGTAGAAGTGATGATCCCGGAAACTGAGATCAAAGCCCGTATCGCTGAGCTCGGTCGTCAAATTAATGAACATTACAAAGATAGCGGCAGCGAAATGGTGCTGGTGGGGCTATTACGCGGTTCATTTATGTTTATGGCCGACCTGTGCCGTGAGGTTCAGGTACCCCATGAAGTGGATTTCATGACCGCCTCGAGCTACGGCAGCGGCATGTCCACCACCCGTGACGTCAAAATCCTCAAAGACCTGGATGAAGATATCCGCGGTAAAGATGTGCTGATCGTGGAAGACATCATCGACTCTGGCAATACGCTGTCAAAAGTGCGTGAAATCCTCAGCCTGCGTGAACCAAAATCGCTGGCGATTTGTACGCTGCTCGATAAGCCAAGCCGCCGCGAAGTGAAGGTGCCGGTTGAGTTTGTCGGTTTTGCGATCCCGGACGAGTTCGTGGTGGGGTACGGTATCGACTATGCTCAGCGCTATCGCCACCTGCCGTATATCGGCAAAGTGACGCTGCTGGACGAGTAACGCGGAGTGTCTATCCCGGCTTATCCGGGATAGTTAAGAGGGGCGCGTGAATTATCTGTGATTGACGTGCTTGCTTTTAAGGTTGGAAATGCCCTGGCGATAGCGCTGCTCCAGCGTTTCGCGGCTGACGGCGGTCACGTCCAGATCGCGTAACATGCCATCGTGAATGCCGTAGGCCCAGCCGTGAATTGTCACCTTCTGTCCACGCTTCCACGCCGACTGCATAATCGTTGAATGGCCAAGGTTGTAAACCTGCTCCATCACATTCAATTCACACAGCGTATCAAGGCGGCGCTCTTCGGGCATTTCCCCCAGCAGCGAGCTGTGCTTAAACCAGATATCGCGAATATGCAGCAGCCAGTTGTCGATAAGGCCAAGCTCGGTATTTTCAATCGCCGCCTGCACGCCGCCGCAGCCGTAGTGGCCGCAGATGATGATGTGTTCAACTTCCAGTACGTCGACTGCGTACTGCACGACGGAAAGACAGTTCAGATCGGTATGAATCACCAGGTTGGCGACGTTACGGTGTACAAACAGCTCGCCAGGTTCCAGGCCGGTCAAACGTTCAGCGGGGACGCGGCTATCTGAACATCCAATCCACAGAAAGCGCGGCTTCTGCGCCTGTGCCAGTTTCTCAAAGAAACCGGGGTCTTCCTCCACCAGCATTTTTGACCATAGTGCATTGTTGCTGATGAGTGTATCTATATCGTTCATGGATGTTTACGGGCCTGTAACCAAGTAAGTGCGTTGCGCTAATATAGGTTAACCTCACATTTTTTAAAACAACCCATCGCGTGTCACGACACGAGAAGAGACATTTAATGACCATTGCTCTGGAACTAAAACAGCTTAAAAAAACCTACCCCGGCGGGGTTCAGGCGCTGCGCGGAATCGATCTGCAGGTTGAGGCGGGCGATTTTTACGCGCTCCTGGGGCCAAACGGCGCGGGAAAATCCACCACTATCGGCATTATCAGTTCGCTGGTGAATAAAACCTCCGGCGAGGTCAACGTGTTTGGCTATGACCTGCAAAAGGATGTGGTGAACGCCAAGCGCCAGCTCGGCCTGGTGCCGCAGGAGTTCAACTTTAACCCGTTCGAAACCGTGCAGCAGATTGTGATTCACCAGGCGGGCTACTACGGCGTCGAGCGCAAAGAAGCGATCGCCCGTAGCGAAAAGTACCTTAAACAGCTCGATCTTTGGGAAAAACGCAACGAACGCGCGCGGATGCTCTCCGGCGGCATGAAGCGCCGCCTGATGATTGCCCGCGCGTTGATGCACGAGCCGAAGCTGCTGATTCTTGATGAGCCCACGGCGGGGGTGGATATCGAGCTGCGTCGTTCGATGTGGGGCTTCCTGAAAGATCTCAACGATAAAGGCACGACGATTATCCTCACTACCCACTATCTGGAAGAGGCCGAGATGCTGTGTCGCAATATTGGCATTATTCAGAACGGTGAGCTGGTGGAAAACACCTCGATGAAGTCACTGCTTTCCAAACTGAAATCGGAAACCTTTATTCTCGATCTGGCACCTAAGAGTCCATTACCGGTACTGGAAGGCTATCAGTATCGTCTGGTTGATACGTCGACGCTGGAGGTTGAGGTGCTGCGTGAGCAGGGGATTAACAGCGTATTTACTCAGTTAAGCGCGCAGGGCGTACAGGTATTAAGTATGCGTAACAAAGCTAACCGTCTGGAAGAGCTGTTTGTCACGCTGGTCCATGACCGGAAAGGAGAATCAGCATGATGCAGCTTTATTGGGTCGCGCTGAAAAGCATCTGGACCAAAGAGATCCACCGCTTTATGCGTATCTGGATCCAGACGCTGGTGCCGCCGGTCATAACCATGACCCTCTACTTTGTTATTTTCGGCAATCTGATCGGCTCGCGCATCGGTGAAATGCACGGTTTCACCTATATGCAGTTTATCGTGCCGGGCCTGATTATGATGGCGGTGATCACCAACGCCTACGCCAACGTGGCGTCCTCCTTCTTCAGCGCGAAATTTCAGCGCAATATTGAAGAACTGCTGGTCGCGCCGGTTCCCACCCACGTGGTTATCGCCGGCTATGTGGGCGGCGGCGTTGCCCGCGGTCTGTGCGTCGGGATTCTGGTGACGGCGATTTCGCTGTTTTTCGTACCGTTCCAGGTTCACTCATGGATATTCGTCGCCCTGACCCTGGTGCTGACCGCCGTGCTATTTTCGCTGGCCGGTCTGCTGAATGCGGTGTTTGCCAAAACCTTTGACGATATCAGCCTTATTCCGACCTTCGTGCTGACGCCGCTGACCTATCTCGGCGGGGTTTTTTATTCGCTGACCCTGCTGCCGCCGTTCTGGCAAGGGCTGTCGCATCTGAACCCGATCGTCTACATGATCAGCGGTTTCCGCTACGGTTTCCTCGGCATTAACGATGTTCCGCTCGCCACCACCTTCGGCGTGCTGGTGGTGTTTATCGTCGCGTTTTATCTCTTGTGCTGGTATCTGATCCAGCGCGGACGCGGGCTTCGCAGCTAATTTAGTCAACCACGGCGCTTCGCTGCCCCGTTCAGCGAAGCGCCGGCAAACAATTTTGATTGTCATCACCGATATTCATCTCTTCCCTTGCTACATTGTTTGCCTGCTAAGGAGGTGGGCGATGTTAGGTTGGGTGATTACCTGTCATGACGAACTGGCGCAGGAGATGCTGGATCGTCTGGAGAAAAAGTTTGGGCCGCTGACGCAGTGTCGGGCGGTCAACTACTGGCGTAATCTCAGCAGCAATATGCTGAGCCGCATGATGTGCGACGCGCTGCACGAGACGGACGGCGGAGACGGGGTCATTTTTCTGACCGATAAAACCGGCGCGGCGCCTTATCGCGTGGCGGCGCTGCTGAGCCATAAGCACACCCACTGTGAAGTGATTTCCGGGATCGACTATCCATTACTGGAAAGCATGTATTTGCTGCGCCAGAACCTGAGCAGCGAAGCCTTCCGGCACGCCATTGTCAGCGCCGGAGGCCCGGCGGTGAGCAGCCTCTGGCATCAGCAGCAAAAAAATCCGCCGTTTCGACTACTGCATGAGCCGTACGGGAATTAAGCGTTGGTATTGATGAGGCTTTTGTTACAATGACGGCTGTTCTTGTCTACCGGCTCGATGCGCATGTTTGCCCGAATTCTTGCTTTACTCCTCCTGTTCACGGCGCTAAGCGCCTCTGCCAGCCTGTTAAGCCAGCAGGGTGTGCCGGCACGTTATATGCAAACGACCGAAGATGCGGATATCTGGGCGCAGGTTGGCAATCAGGTGGTGAGCGTCGGCAACGTGCGGGCAGGGCAAATTCTGGCGGTAGTACCGACGGCGGCGGATTACTATGAGTTTAATTTTGGCTTTGCGACCGGCTTTATCGATAAAGGCCACCTGGGGCCGGTACAGGGTAAGCAGCGGGTGGAGGATAGCCTTGGCGATCTGCATAAGCCTCTAAGCAACCAAAATCTCATTACCTGGAAAGATACGCCAATCTATGATGCCCCCGCCGTGGGCAGCGCGCCATTTGGCACCCTGGCGAATAATTTGCGTTATCCGATTATCAGCAAACTCAAAGATCGGCTTAATCAAACCTGGTTTCAGATTCGTATCGGCAACCGCCTGGCGTGGGTGAGCAGTCTGGATGCGCAAGAAGATAACGGCATCCCAGTACTGACTTACCACCATATCCTGCGTGATGAAGAAAATACCCGCTTTCGCCATACCTCAACGACGACTTCCTTGCGCGCCTTCAGCAATCAGATGACCTGGCTACGCGACCAGGGCTACATCACGCTCAGCATGTATCAACTGGAAGGCTATCTGCGTAATAAAGTGAATCTTCCGGCGCGTGCGGTGGCGATCACCTTTGACGATGGGCTGAAGTCGGTCAACCGCTATGCCTACCCGATTCTCAAACAGTATGGCTTTCACGCCACGGCGTTTATTATCTCGTCGCGCATCAAGCGCCATCCGCAGAAATGGGCGCCGAAATCGCTGCAGTTTATGAGTATTTCCGAGCTAAAACAGATCCAGGACGTCTTTGACGTGCAGTCGCATACCCATTTCCTGCATCGGGTTGATGCTGAACGTCATCCGATTCTCCTCAGCCGCAGCTATCACAATATTCTGTTTGATTTTGCGCATTCGCGGCGGGCGCTGGCGCAGTTTAACCCCCACGTACTGTATCTCTCTTATCCGTTTGGCGGCTATAACGCTAAGGCGGTCCAGGCCGCCAACGACGCCGGTTTTCATCTGGCGGTGACCACGGTGAGGGGGAAGGTAAAGCCGGGCGATAATCCGTTCTTGTTGAAAAGGCTGTATATATTAAGAACGGATTCGCTGGAGACGATGTCGCGGCTGATAAGCAACCAGCCGCAGGGGTAGATCAGGCAACCTGCACCGGAATAGCTTTGGCCTGGCGCTTCATTTCGTTTTCGCCTTCGAAATAGGCCACTTTCGGCTGCCAGGTGCGGGCTTCTTCGTCAGGCATGGTGACGAAGCTGGCGATAATCAGAATATCGCCGACGCTCGCACAGTGTGCCGCCGCGCCGTTCACGGAGATAATTCGCGAACCGCGCTCCGCGGCGATGGCGTAGGTGGAGAAACGATTACCGTTGGTCACATTCCAGATATGAATAGCCTCGTTTTCAAGGATGCCGGACGCATCCAGGAAATCCTGATCAATAGCGCAGGAGCCTTCATAGTGCAGGTCGGCCTGCGTGACTTTTACGCGGTGGAGTTTGCCCTGCAGCATATTACGAATCATAACGTCTACCTTTAAAGCTTAACGATAACAAAGCGGACGTGACGCCCGCCTTGAGGAAATTCCAGGCAGTATTGCCCGATTTTTAACCCGTGTCTACCGAACGAGCGCCACTATCTGGTTGTCGATCAAACGCGCTTCGCCGAGCCATGCCGCCATCAGGATCACCGCGCGCTGGCTGTTTTCCGTCAGGTCGAGCAGCGTGTCGGCATCGCGGATCTGGATATCATCGGCGCGGAAGCCTTTTTCGTTCAGCTCCTGCGCGGCAATCGCGATAATCTCGTCAAGATTGCGCTCGCCGGCCGCCAGCTTCTCCGCCGCGCCATTCATCACCTTATACAGCCCCGGCGCAACTTTGCGCTGGTCTGCGCTGAGATAGCCGTTGCGCGAACTGAGTGCCAGCCCATCTTTCGCGCGCATTATCGGCACGCCGATAATCTCGATGTCGTAGCCCATATCGGCCACCATTTTGCGGATCAGCGCCAGCTGCTGGAAGTCTTTTTCGCCGAAGCAGGCGACGTCCGGCTGGATCAGGTTGAACAGCTTGCTGACGATAGTGGAAACGCCGCGGAAGTGGCCCGGACGACTGGCGCCCTCGAGCATCGTCGACAGCCCCGGAACATCCACGTAAGTCTGATTTTCGATGCCGTGCGGATAGATTTCCGCCGCGGCAGGGGCAAAGACAAAATCGACCTTACGCTTGTTCAGCTTTTCGCAATCGTCCTGCAGGGTACGCGGGTAGCGCGCCAGATCCTCGGCGCGGTCGAACTGCATGGGGTTGACGAAGATACTGGCCACCACCACATCCGCGCTGGCTTTGGCGGTATCAACCAGCTTCATATGACCATCGTGCAGGTTGCCCATGGTGGGAACCAGCGCAATGCGCTTGCCTTCCTGGCGTAAACGACGGATATGCTGGCGCAGCAGCGGCAGGGTTTCAATAATCAGCACAACAACACTCCTTAATGGAAACTGTGTTCTTCGCCCGGATAGACGCCGGACTCCACTTCGGCAACATATTGCCGTACCGCGGCGCGCATGTCGCCCGCTGTGCTCAGGAAATTTTTGGCAAATTTGGGAATATGGCCGCCGGTAATGCCGAATGCGTCATGCATGACGAGGATTTGCCCGTCGGTGACGTTGCCCGCGCCGATGCCGATCACCGGGATGGTTAACGCCTCGGTGACGCGTTTCGCCAGCTCGACCGGTACGCACTCCAGCACCAGCAGCTGTGCGCCCGCCGCTTCTAGCGCCAGCGCGTCATCCAGCAGAACTTGCCCGGCATCGCCGCGGCCCTGAATTTTATAGCCGCCGAAGACGTTCACCGACTGGGGCGTCAGACCGAGGTGCCCGCACACCGGCACCGCGCGCTCGGCGAGCATTTTCACCGTATCCGCCAGCCATGCGCCGCCCTCGATTTTGACCATATTGGCTCCCGCACGCATCACGATGGCGGCGTTCTCGAAGGTCTGTTCCGGCGTGGCGTAAGCCATAAACGGCAGATCGGCGAGCAGCAGACAGTTGGGCGCTCCGCGGCGCACCGCGCGCGTGTGATAGGCAATGTCTTCTACGGTCACCGGCAGGGTGGAGTCGTGGCCCTGCACCGTCATGCCCAGCGAATCGCCGACCAGCATCACGTTGATACCCTCATCGGCAAACAGCTTTGCAAAGCTGTAGTCATAGGCGGTGATAGTGGCGAAGCGTTTCTTCTCCTGTTTGCATTTCTGCAGCAGGGCGATAGTGGTCGGTTTCATAACGTTTCCTGATGATGAAAGTCATTTTAACCGGCATTCTAGCAGCCGCATTCAGGGGGGCAATGGTTTTAGGCAACCGATTACCACGATCGCCGTAATTGCTAAAAAATGAAGGGGTATTACCAGCTCGCGGGTTTTTCCGCGCCGAGATTGGCCAGCACGTCGCGCAATGCCAAACCGTCGGGGAAACATAGCTCAGGCGCAATTTCAAACAGCGGCCACAGCATAAAGCCGCGGTTTTGCATATCGTAGTGCGGCACGGTCAGCCGCGGGGTGTTAATCACCTCATTGCCGAACAGCATGATGTCGAGGTCCAGCGTGCGCGGTCCCCAGCGTTCAGCTTTACGCGTGCGGCCCTGCTGCAGCTCAATGCGCTGAGTGTGGTCGAGCAGCGCCTCTGGGGCGAGAGACGTCTCCAGCGCCACGGCGGCGTTGAGGTAGTCAGGCTGATCCTGCGGCCCCAGCGGCGGCGTACGGTAGAAAGAGGAAACGCTTATCACCCGGCTGTCAGGAATCTCCGCCAGCGCGTTAACGGCAGCGTTAACCTGCTCCAGCGGCGAGGCCAGATTACTGCCGATAGCGATATAAGCGAGCGTCATGCGCTGCCTTCGCGGCGCGGCGCGCGTTTACGCGGACGACGATGGCGGCGGCGCGGAGCCGGATCGTCGCCTAAATCATCCAGCATATCTTTCTGATCCGGCGGCGCGGCGACCTGGAACTCGCCCCACCATTTGGTCAGACGCTGCAGTTCGCTGCTGTTTTCGGCGCCGGCGCGCAGCTCCAGCAGATCGTAGGCGGCGCGGAATTTGGGATGCTCCATCAGCTTCCACGCGCGTTTGCCCTGACGGCGGGACATCCGCAGCTGAAGCTGCCAGATATCGCGCACCAGAGTAGTGATGCGTTTCGGGATCGCCAGCGTGCGGCAGGCTTCGTCCAGCACGTCGTTCATCGCCAGCGCGAAGGCGTCGTAGTAGGCCAGCCCGCTTTCCTGGGCGATTTTCTGCGCCGTTTCCAGCAGCGGATACCAGAACATTACCGCGAACAGGAACGCCGGGTTAACGCGCATATCGTTGCGAATACGATTATCGGTATTCTTCAGCACCTGGCTGATGATGCGCTCCATCGGACTATCGCCGCGCTCGGTGAAGTAGCGGGTAATGGTCGGGAACAGCGGCTGGAACAGATTATATTCGCGCAGCAGAATATAGGTTTGATAGCCGTCGCCGGCCTGCAGCAGTTTTAACACCTCTTCAAACAGGCGCGCCGGCGGCACATCGTGCAGCAGCGTCGCCAGGCGTGGGATCGGCTCGGCGGTCTCTTCGCTGATGCTCATGCCGAGCTTCGCCGCAAAACGCACCGCGCGCAGCATGCGCACCGGATCTTCGCGATAGCGGGTTTCCGGATCGCCGATCAGCCGGATGACGCCATCCTGCAGATCTTTCATGCCGCCGACGTAGTCGCGGACGGTGAAATCCGCCACGCTGTAATAGAGGCTGTTGATGGTAAAGTCGCGACGCTGGGCGTCTTCTTCAATCGAACCGAAGATGTTGTCGCGCAGCAGCATGCCGTTCTGGCCGCGCTGGGAGGTGACGCGATCGGTGGTGTGGCCTTCATGGTGGCCGCGGAAGGTCGCGACTTCGATAATTTCCGGCCCGAACATCACGTGCGCCAGGCGGAAGCGACGGCCGACCAGACGGCAGTTGCGGAACAGCTTACGCACCTGCTCCGGCGTGGCGTTGGTGGTGACGTCAAAATCTTTGGGTTTTTTGCCCAGCAGCAGATCGCGTACGCCGCCGCCGACCAGCCACGATTCGTAGCCCGCCTTATTGAGTCTGTACATGACCTTGAGGGCATTTTCACTGATATCTTTGCGGGAAATTGCATGCTGCTCGCGCGGGATAACCGTCATATGTAGTTGTTCGACGGCGGCTTCTGCCTCGCGCTCTTCACGGCTTAGCACCTTACGGCAAAAATTAGCGACTCGGGTAAAAATGGTACACCTCGTAGTGTCAGACGGACTTCAGGACAAAAAAATAGCGGCTAATCATAGCTCAGCAGAACGCATTTGAGAATGCTGGATTTGCTCCGGCCGCCAGTTCGCTACCGCGTACTTGAGTAAATCCTCAATGCTCAGCGTCTGCCATTCCTGAATGACATCCTGATTAAGAAACGTTAGCGCCCGCACAATTTCCGGGCGCGGATCGCCTGTAGATAACGCCGGAGCGTGGTTTTGCTTCGACAGTTTATTGCCCTGCGCGTTGAGGGCCAGCGGCAAATGGATATAGTCCGGCGCCTGCCAGCCAAAATGCTGATAGAGCGAAATTTGCCGCACCGTCGGCTCGATAAGATCGGCGCCGCGGACGATTTCGCTGACGCCCTGAAAATGATCGTCCACCACCACCGCCAGATTATAGGCGAACAGCCCATCGCGACGGTGGATAATAAAATCTTCACGCGCCAGAGGCTCGTCGGCGACGATCGTACCGCGCAACTGGTCATAAAATTCAAGGACCGGACGCGTTTGCCGCAGGCGCAGAGCGGCGTTTTCCGCGCCGAGGCGTAAATCCCGGCAGTGGCCGTCGTAAAGGCCGCCAATAGCGTGGATACGCGCGCGGGTGCAGGTGCAGTAGTAGCAGAGGCCCTGCTCGCGTAGCCAGGCCAGGCGCTCACGATAGGCTTCGTGGCGTTTTGACTGCCAGAGTACCTCTCCGTCCCAGTGCAGGCCGAAGTGCTCTAACTGACGAAGAATAGTCTCGGCGGCGCCGGGGACTTCACGCGGCGGATCGATATCTTCAATGCGCACACGCCAGATACCGTTCTGTGCCCGAGCCTGCAGATAGCTGCCAAGCGCGGCAATCAATGAGCCGAAGTGGAGTTCGCCGGAAGGTGAGGGGGCAAAGCGCCCGATGTAGTGGGAATCTGTCATCGTATGACTAAAGCATCAGGGCGGGAGAAAGCTCCCGCCAGAGATGCGTCAGCGAAGTGATTAGCCTGCCATCTGTTTTTCGCGAATTTCCGCCAGCGTTTTGCAATCAATGCACAGGTCGGCGGTCGGTCGCGCTTCCAGACGACGGATACCAATCTCAACGCCACAGGATTCACAGAAGCCGAAATCTTCGTCTTCGACTTTTTTCAGCGTTTTCTCGATCTTTTTGATCAGTTTACGTTCGCGGTCGCGGTTACGCAGCTCCAGGCTGAACTCTTCTTCCTGAGCGGCACGGTCTACCGGATCCGGGAAGTTAGCAGCTTCATCCTGCATATGCGTTACGGTGCGATCCACTTCATCCCTAAGTTGATTACGCCACGCTTCAAGAATGCGCTTGAAGTGCGCCAGCTGGGCTTCGTTCATATACTCTTCGCCCGGCTTCACTTGGTACGGCTCCACCCCAGCGATGGAGAGAATACTCAGGGACGATGTTTTACGGTTTTGCCCTTCTTGCATGTTGCTTCTCCTTAACACGCACTATCGATCCCCGTGTTGGGGGAAAAATCAGGCCGCTATAAATAGCAGATGCTTTTCCGGATAGCAATTATCTAAACGTTACACTTGACAACCCTGTGAGGAAAAGCGTATTTGCGCTCGCGACCCGAATACTATTTAGCCGTTTATTTACCGGGGGTTAACACCACGGTAATCGGCTTATTCAGAGTCATCATCTCGGTAGAAAGTTCCGCCTTGTAGGCGAGAATTTCCACCCCCTTGTTTTGCGCCTCAATCAATAGCTGTGCGTATCTGGCATCAATATGATGCGCGGGTGAGAAACGGTCTATCGCCGAGTGCAGCACGGCGAACAAAATCACCGCCCGATCGCCCGCTGCCGCCACGCTCATTAGCTCCCGCAGGTGCTTCTGACCGCGTGCGGTAACCGCATCGGGGAAGTAACCGTATTCCTTTTCCGCCAACGTAACCGATTTCACTTCAATATAGCAGTTTTGTTGGTCATCTGCTTGTAACAGAATATCAATGCGGCTGCTTTCATCACCATACTTCACTTCGCTTTTCAGCGTGTTATAGCCCAAAAGCTCGGGAATATTTCCTGCCAGAATCGCCTCTTTTGCCAACGTGTTAGCACGTAGAGTATTAACACAAATTGTCGCGCCCTCTACGGTTTCAGTTAATTCCCACGTGTGGGCATATTTACGCTTAGGATTATCTGAGGTGGAATACCAGACGGTATCGCCCGGCGCGGCGCAGCCGGTCATGGCGCCGGTGTTGGGGCAGTGCAGGGTCAGCTCGCGGCCGTCGGGGGTGACCACGTCGGCGAGAAACCGTTTGTAACGTTTAACCAGGGTGGCGGACTGCAGGGGAGGAGTGAACAGCATCAGCTTTCCTTGTCGAAGGGATAACGTTCCAGCGCCTGATAGCGGGTGCGCCCGCGGCTAAAGCTGGATTCGTAGAGCACAAATTCGTTGACCGCAAACGCCCAGCTAAATCCGGGCGGCGGAATCGGCACCGCGTGGCGCGCGTCGCGCAGCAGGGTGATATGCGGATGAAACGGCTGCGGGCTCTGATAGCAGCCGCTGCGGGCGGCCTGGGCGCGCAGCATATTCGCTAATTGCAGCACCCCGCGCGGCGGCTGACGGGTGCCCAGCCACACTACCCGCGAACGCAGCCACTGCCCGGCATCGTCAAGCGTCAGGGTAAAGCCCGGCTGGCGGATCCGTCCGGCCATCGCTGACAGCGCCCGCTGCTTGTCCGCGCTCACCTCGCCAAGAAACGCCAGCGTCAGATGGAGGTTAGCCGCCGCCACCGGTCGACCCGCATCGCCGGGAAAGCTGGCGGCGCGCCAGTGCACGATCTGCTGCTGAACGTCCCCGGGAAGTTCAATGGCGAAAAACAGCCTTTTCGGCTCGGACATGATAGAGACTCGGTAATGAATTACCGGGATGCTACAATGCTTGCCCGCAAATGTTAACCTCCGGAGCGTTTCGTGTCCTCATTGCCGGTTGCCGCCGTCCTCCCTGAACTTCTCTCTGCCCTGCAGCATGCGCCGCAGGTTCTGCTTAATGCGCCAACCGGCGCCGGGAAATCCACCTGGCTGCCGCTGCAAATCCTCGCCGAAGGTAACATCAACGGACGCATAATCCTGCTGGAGCCGCGGCGGCTGGCCGCGCGTAACGTGGCGCAGCGGCTGGCGGAACTGCTGGGAGAGAAGCCCGGCGAGACCGTGGGCTATCGCATGCGCGCGGAGACCTGCGTCGGGCCGAACACGCGCCTCGAAGTGGTGACCGAAGGTATTTTAACGCGGATGATCCAGCGCGATCCGGAGCTGAGCGGCGTGGGGCTGGCGATCCTCGATGAATTCCACGAACGCAGCCTGCAGGCGGATCTGGCGCTGGCGCTGCTGCTCGACGTTCAGCAGGGACTGCGCGACGATCTCAAACTGCTGATTATGTCGGCGACGCTGGACAATGAACGCCTGCAGCGGCTGCTGCCGGAGGCGCCGGTTATCGTTTCCGAAGGGCGCGCGTTTCCGGTTGAGCGGCGTTTTCTGCCGCTGCCGGCCCATCAGCGCTTTGACGAGGCGGTGGCGGTGGCCGCCGCGGAGCTGCTGCGCAGCGAAAATGGCTCAATGCTGCTGTTTCTGCCCGGGGTGGGAGAGATTCAGCGCGTTCAGGAGCGGCTGGCGGAGCGGGTGGCGAGCGATGTGATCCTTTGCCCCCTGTACGGCGCGCTGCCGCTGAGCGAGCAGCGTAAGGCGATACTGCCCGCGCCCGCCGGGATGCGCAAAGTGGTGCTGGCGACCAATATCGCCGAGACCAGTCTGACCATCGAGGGGATTCGGCTGGTGGTGGATAGCGCCCAGGAGCGCGTCGCCCGCTTTGACGCCCGCACCGGGCTCACTCGCCTGGTGACGCAGCGCATCAGCCAGGCCTCAATGACCCAGCGCGCCGGACGCGCCGGGCGTCTGGAACCGGGGATCTGCCTGCATCTGCTGGCTAAAGAGCAGGCCGAGCGCGCGGCGGCGCAGGGCGACCCGGAAATTCTGCAAAGCGATCTGTCGTCGCTGCTGCTGGAGCTGCTGCAGTGGGGATGCCAGGACCCGGCCCAGCTCAGCTGGCTGGATCTGCCGCCTGCGACCAACCTGGCGGCGGCCCGGCGTCTGCTCACCGACCTTTCTGCGCTGGAAGGCGAGCGGCTGTCGGCGCACGGGCGCAAAATGGCGGCGTTGGGCAACGATCCGCGCCTGGCGGCGATGCTGACCGCGGCGGAGGATGCCGATAGCGCCGCCACGGCGGCTAAACTGGCGGCGATCCTTGAAGAGCCGCCGCGCGGCGGCAATAGCGATCTTAGCGCGGCGTTTGCCCGTCAGCAGGGTAACTGGCAGCAGCGGGCGCAGCAGCTGATGAAAAGGCTGGCGGTTCGCGGCGGTCAGCCCGACGCCGACAGCATCGCGGCGCTGCTGGCCTCCGCTTTTGCCGACCGTATCGCCCATCGTCGCGGCCAGGAGGGGCGCTACCAGCTGGCTAACGGGATGGGGGCGATGCTCGACGCCGACGATGCGCTGGGCCGCCACGAATGGTTGATTGCGCCGCTGCTGCTGCAGGGAAGCGCATCGCCGGACGCGCGGATCCTGCTGGCGCTGCCGGTCGATATTCACGCGTTGATTGAGCAGTGTCCGGCCCTGGCCCGGCGTTCCGATATCGTCGAGTGGGATGAGGCGTTAGGAACGCTGAAGGCCTGGCGGCGCACCTGTATCGGACGCCTGGTGATTAAGACCCAGCCGCTGGCGAAGCCGTCGGAGGAGGAGCTGCACCAGGCGATGCTCAACGGGATCCGCGAGAAGGGACTGAGCGTGCTCAGCTGGACGCCGGAGGCGGAGCAGCTGCGTCTGCGGCTACACTGTGCGGCGCGGTGGCTGCCGGAGGAGGCGTGGCCGGCCGTTGACGAGGCGTCGCTGCTGGCCTCGCTTGAACAGTGGCTGCTGCCGCAGATGGCGGGCGTCCATTCGCTGCGCGCCCTGAAGGCGCTGGACGTGCGTCAGGCGCTGCAAAACTGGCTGCCGTGGCCGCTGCGCCAGAAGCTGGACAGCGAGCTGCCCACGCACTATACGGTGCCGACCGGTAGCCGCATCGCCATTCGTTATCACGATGAAAACCCGCCGGCGCTGGCGGTGCGGATGCAGGAGATGTTTGGCGAAGCGACCACTCCGACTATCGCCCAGGGGCGCGTGCCGCTGGTGCTGGAGCTGCTTTCACCGGCGCAGCGCCCGCTGCAGATCACCCGCGATTTAGGCGCCTTCTGGCAGGGGAGCTACCGCGAGGTGCAAAAAGAGATGAAAGGGCGCTATCCCAAGCACGTCTGGCCCGACGATCCGGCCAATACCGCCCCGACCCGGCGCACCAAAAAGTATTCGTAGCCGGAGAGTTCCCGGGTTGCGGCATAAACGCCTTACCCGGGCTACCGGACCAGCACCGCCCGTAGCCCTGCTAAGCGCAGCGCGAGCAGGGGGGGGTATACCTGGCTCCACAAAAAGATGCCGCCGCCCGCCAGCGCCAGCCAGGGGCCGAAGGCCAGAGGTTGTTCGAGCGAACGACGGGTTACCAGGCGCTGCAGCAGCGTCCAGACCAGACCGCTGGCGGAAGCCAGCAGCAGCGTCTGCGGCAGCGGCTGCCAGCCGAGCCACGCGCCGAGCGCCGCCAGCAGCTTGAAATCGCCGTAGCCCAGCGCCTCTTTACCGGTCAGCAGACGGAACACCCAGTACACCGACCACAGCGACAAATACCCGGCCATCGCGCCAATGACCGCCTCCGCCAGCGGCGCGAAGGTATCGGAAAGATTGAACAGCAGACCGGCCCACAGCAGCGGCAGCGTCAGCCTGTCAGGCAGCAGCTGCGTTTGCGCGTCGATGGCGGCGAGGATCAGCAGTACGGACACGAAAGTTAGCCCGCCCAGCAGCGGCATGCCCGGAGCCATCAGGTACCCCGCGAGTACAAACAGCGCGCCGGTCGTCAGCTCCATCAGGGGATAGCGACGCGAGATCGGCTGCCCGCAGCAGCGCGCGCGCCCCCTGAGCCATAAAAAGCTCAGCAGCGGGATATTGTCCCGCCAGGCGATAGGCTGACGGCACTGCGGGCAGAACGACGCGGGGAGGCAGAGATTCACCCCCTCTGCGCGTTCCATCATCAGCGGTAAACGATGGATAACGACGTTAAAAAAGCTGCCGAACGCCAGTCCGGACAGGAATAAAAAGCCGCCCCAGATTAACGGGAATTGCGCGGCGAACTCGGGTAACAGCGCGATATTTTCCATCTCTATTTTTTCTCCCCGGAGCGCCACTGCCCCTGCCACTGCCACGGCGTGCGCCCCTGCTCATCTTTGCGGCCGTTTTGCGCGAGCAGCAGCGTCAGCAGCGCCGGAGCCGTCTGGCGGGTCTGCAGCGTACCGTTAAACGTATAGCGCCCGTTGGGCGTCAGAACGCCCTGTCCTGCGAGACTAAGCTGACGGGAGTCCTGGGTCAGGGCGACAGCCAGCGCGCCCGCCGGGGTACAGCTTAGTTTGCCGTTGACCTGGGCCAGTTCGAGCGACCCGGCGGGGGAGCTGAGCGCCGCGTCCCGCCACTGCACGGTGCCGGCGGTCATCTGTCGGCAACCGCCGGCGTTAAAGCGGGCCTCGGGCAGCGTCAGCACAACCTGACCGCGAGCCTCCAGCGGTATGCCGGATGCTAACCGCTGGCCGATCGTCCGGGCCGGCGCCGCGAGTCGTCCCTCGCGCACCACAACGTCGTTCAGACCGTGCAGCCAGGCCTGGCCGCGCAGGCCGGAGGGGTCGTTAAACGCGATATGCCAGCCGGGAAGCCACGACGAAAAGCCAAACTCCCAGCGTAAATGGGCGATGTCAAAACCGCGCCAGCTGGCCTGACGGGCTTCTCCTTGCCACAGGGTGCCCGTGGTTTCGCCGAGCCGCGCGCCGTCCGGTAGCGCCAGAGTAAGCAGCCGCGCCGGCGCGCTAAACAGCAGCCAGAAGAGATAGACCGCCGCCAGCAGCAGGGCGATAGTGAGTTTATTTTTCATCGCTGCGCTCCAGCACCAGCGTATTAATCGTCACCCAACCGGGCTGCTGCGCCACGGCGGTCACCGCCAGGGTGGCGGTGGTCATCCCCGCCTGCCCCAGCGCGTCCAGCCATGCCATCAGCGCCTGGAAATCGGCGGGCTGCACGGTAAGGCTCAGGCGGGAGCCCTGCGGCTGCAGGCGAACGATAGCGATACCGTGGCGGCCGGCTTCGCGCATAATCACCGTCGAGGGTTCTTCCGGCGCGGCAGAAGGTTTCCGCTGGTTAAGCTGCTGGAGAAGCGGGGTCTGCTGGCGCATCCACCGCAGGCTGGACTGCTCCCTGGCCAGCGTTTGCCGCCACTGCGCCTCGCGATTTTGCCAGGGCTGCCAGAGGGCGTAATAAATCAGGCCAATAAGCAGCATGACGCCCATCCCCAGCAGCAGATGCCGTTCGCGGCGCGTACGCTGTTGCCATAAGGCAAGCAGGTTATCCATCGTTCCCCTCCAGCGTCAGACGCCCTTCAATACCGTCGGCGCGCGGCTTCATCTCGCCGGTCTGCACGCGAAACCCCGCCCGCGCCCGCTGGCTGAACTGCGCCAGGGCCTGCGATGAAACGGCGGATATCTCCAGCTGCAGCGCGTTGCGCCCGGCATCATAGCTCAGGGTTCGCAGGCGAATGCCCGGCGTTTCGGCGATGATTTGCTGTAGGGCGCCGAGCCGTGAGATGAGCGCCGGCCGGGCGCTCACGCTTTCCAGACGGCGCAGATGCTGCTGCATTTGCAGGCGTGGATTGACGAGATTTTTTTCCGCTTTGAACCACTGGCGGTAAAAATCACGGCTGGCCTGCACGGCGGCGTCGGCCTGACGAGCCAGGGCGAGATGGTCGTGGAGGCGATTTCCGCTCCACAGCAGCAGTAGCGCCAGGGTTGCGACAATCGCCGGCCGCCAGCGTCGAGGCGTCGGCGGCCGGCGTTTCGCGGCAAAATTGCCCTGGCGTAAGCAGATTTTGCGCGCCTGCGGGTTGCTCGCCGCCAGCGCCAGCAAATCCTGCGCCGGGCGAGGCTGCCACGGCACGGCGATATCCGGCGGCGGCGAGTAGCAGGCGATGGGCGCGATATGGGGCCAGTGGGCCAGCAGTTCGCCGAGCCATGGGGTTTCCACCGCCATACCGCTGCACGTCTCGCAGCGAAACAGCCACTGTTCGCCGCAGCGTACGGCGCTCCAGCCGGTCGGGTTCTGCGGCAGGGCAAGGGCATCCGGCGTCAGGGCCAGCACGTTCAGTCCGAGCCCCTCGCACCAGGCCTGCCATGCGCGCATCTTCTCCCGCCCGACCACCGCCACGGCACAGTCGCTTTTATCCCGGTGGATCAGGGCAAAATGGCTCTCTTCGATCTCCGTTGCCAGCTGTTCTTCGAGTAAAAACGCCAGCGCCTGCTGCGCATTTCGGCGCGCGCCGGCGGGCAGGGTAACGCGATGAAACGCGCAGTCGCTGGCGGGCACCAGCACCCAGGCCGGATGACGCTGCGCCAGCAGGCTGAGCGTCGGGTCGCCAGCGTCAGGATGCCACTCGCCAGTCTGCGCCGCGTCGCCCGGCGCGGCTAGCCGCCATATCGCCGTCGCGGCATCGGGATTGAGGCGAATAATCAGCACGGCGGCGGAAAAAGTATGGTGGTTATTCATCGGCTACCCAATAGATTCCGTAGCGCCGCTGGACGACGCTGAAGGTTCGCCCCTGCTTTTGCAGGAGACTGCGTTGCTGATAGCGGGCGCTGCCCATCACCACGCTGAAGGTGGCGATAAAGCGCTCGCTGTGCACCGCCAGCCACGGACGCGCGGCGGCGGTATCGGTTTTTTGTAATAGCGGCTGCGACAGGAAGGCGGCGACGCTGCTCCAGCCGGTGGCCGCGCGGGCCTGCAGCAGTTGCCGGGCTTCGACGAGGGTGAGTTCAGCGGGGAAGAGCGCCGCCAGCAGCGCGGCCTGAGCGGGCTGCAGGGTATTGACGTTCACCTGCAGCGTCTCGTCCGCCAGGGCGCAAACGTAGGGCAGCAGACGCTGATAGAGCGCGGCGTCCATCCCGGCCAGCAGACGCAGCTCGCTGACGTCCTGCAGCGGCTGATTGCCGGTCAGATAGCCGGGGGATTGCGCCATATAGACTTCGTCTTCCGCGCCGTTCAGCAGCGCCTGGCGATCGCTATCCACCCAGTCGCGCAGGGCGGCGGTCAGATGTAAGGCGCGCAGCGGCTCGCTGCCGAGGTTTTCCAGCAGTCGGGTAAAAACCTGCGCGGGATAAGGGATTTCAACGCTTTCGTCGCCGCTGAGCTGGTTAATGGCGTTGAGGTTGAAGCAGGCCTGAGCGTCGGTAATCGTGGCGTAGATCTCGCCATCATTGACCGCAAAGCGGCGCCCCCGCTGGGCCCAGTTCTGCGCCAGATGGGTCTGGTTCGGCGAGTCGAGCGCGTCGCGTTGCAGCAGCGCCGCCGCCAGGGTTTCCGCCCCCAGCGCGTACCATTTAGCCTGCAGGTTATCGAGGGTAGTGGCGGTTTGCTGATACATCCGCGCGCTGCGTTCGGTCATGGCGCTCGCCAGCACCATCATCAGAGCGAGGATCAGCAGCACCATAAGCAGGGCGACGCCGCGCTGGCGGGTATTCATTGGCTGCCTCCTGGCGTAAGCAGAAACAGCCGGCGGATCTCGCCGGACTGCTCCAGCGTCAGGGTGACTTCCAGCCCCTGCGGCAGCGTCTGCGTCTGCTGCCATTCATCCTGCCAGCGGCCGCTGGCGTAAAAGCGCAGGCGAAACGCCTGCACGTTGCGCTGCATAACGGTCACCGTGGGCAGACTACCGGGCAGCGGGTCCTGCTGGTCGTAGCTCAGACGCTCCAGCCGATCCCCGCGCAGGCGGTAGCTGACGTTCTGAATTTCCGAACGCGGCAGGATCCCCAAAGGATTGGGCCAGCCGTTGCGGTTAAAGGCGATCGCCCAGTCGTCGCTGCCGAGCTGAAAACGTCCGGCAAAAAAGAGGCTCGCGCTGTCGCGGCTGCGGCGGGGAATGATTTGGCTAAAGTCCGCCGCTATCTGGCTGAACGTTAGCTGTAACGCCTGCATGCGCCCGCCCTTATCGCGGGTGAGCGTATCGGCGCGCATCACGTTTTGCAGCACCGTGACCGCAGCGACGCTGAGCGCGGCGAGGATAGCCAGCGCCAGCAGCATTTCGACGAGGGTAAATCCGCGAGCGCGCTGGATCATGGCGGCGTCACGTAGGTGCGCAGCGAAGAGACGGGCATTTTATCGCTTTTGGCGCGGCGGACTTCAACGTCCAGCGCCCGCAGCTGCGGCAGGTCGGTCTCCACCCCCTGCCAGCGAATGTGCCAGCTGACGCCCGCCGCCTGCACCGTGGTTTCCGACCAGCTCAGCGCGGGCCAGCGATTTTCCAGCCGGAGCTGCACCAGCTGATTATCCGCCAGCCAGCCGGCCAGGGTTTTCTCCTCCATACGACCCAGCTGGCGGGTTTGCTGGAGCGTGGCCTGCATCACCGCCAGCCCGGCGAGGGCGAAGACCGCCAGGGCGACCATCACTTCAATCAGCGTCATACCGGCCTGCTTTTTCATGGCGCCTCCTGCGGTTCGGGCAGGCTTTCGCCGCGCGCATTAAACGCGATACCCGGTCCCTCGCCGACGGTCAGCCGGAACGGCGTCATCTCACCGCCGGGAAAGATCAGCACATCGGGATTGTCGCCCGGCGTCCAGGCCTCGCCCTGCGGAAAAGTGAGATGCAGCGTGTTCCCGGCGATGCTGCCCGAGGTGGCGACGCGTCCGGCGCGCAGGGGGAGCCAGCGATAGCCGTTCCAGTCGTCGCCGGCCGGGGGCGGGTCGTTGCTTTCGCGGGGCTGTAAGACCAGAAACTGCCAGCGATCGGGATGCACCGAGGCGCCAAAAAACTGGCCGGTTTGCAGCCCTCGTTGCTGGACAAAGCGCAGCTGCGCCTCAAAGCGCGCCAGCGCCTGCGCCGCGCTATCGTCGCGCGAGGCGGGGAAGGCCAGCATCACCATGCCCGCGCTGACGCCGATCAGCAGCAAAATGAGCATCATCTCCAGCAACGTAAAGCCGCGCTGTCGCACTATTTCTTCCCGATTGTCCAGTTACCGATATCGTCATTGCTCTCCGGTACGCCGTCCGGCCCGAGGCTGAAAATATCCACCTGTCCGTGCTGGCCGGGGCTCAGCAGCTGGTAATCGCTGCCCCAGGGATCCTGCGGCAGACGGCGAATATAGCCGCCTTCAGGATAGTTGCGCGCGTGCGGCTCGGCCGATGGCGCGCTGACCAGCGCCTGCAGCCCCTGCTCGGTGGTGGGATAGCGGCTGTTATCCAGTTTGTACATGTCCAGCGCCCCCTCGAGCGCCACAAGATCGCTGACCACTTTTTGCCGGTCGGCCTTTTCCTTGTTGCCCATCAGGTTGGGCACCACGAGGCTGGCGAGCACGCCGAGGATAACAATCACCACCATGATTTCCAGTAAGGTGAATCCGCGCTGTCGTTGCATATTTTTCTCCATTAGAACAATTACATACTCATCAGGGTATTGAGCTGCAGTATCGGTTGCAGGATGGCGAGGACGATAAACAGCACCATGCCGGCCATCGCCACTATTAGCAAAGGTTCAAACAGGCTGAGGGCCAGCTGAATTTGCGCGCTCAAATCCCGGTCCTGGTTATCCGCCGCGCGCTCCAGCATGCCGTTGAGCTCGCCGCTCTGTTCGCCGCTGGCGACCATGTAGCGCATCATCGGCGGGAACAGCTTGGTCATTTCGAGCGCGCGATGCAGGCTGACGCCTTCGCGAACCGCGTCGCTGGCGGCTTCCAGCTGGCGCTTCGCCCAGGCGTTGCTTAATACTTCCGCGCTGATGCGCATCGCCAGCAGCAGCGGAACGGCGCTGGCGTTGAGAATGCTCAGGGTGCGGGCGTAGCGGGCGCTGTTAACGCTGCGCGCGACCCGGCCAATCAGCGGCAGGCGCAGCAGCAGCCTGTGCCAGGCCAGCCGCTTTGCCGGCTGCCGCAGCAGGTAGCGCAGCAGCAGAGCGACGAGCATGGCGGCCAGCAGCAGCCACGGACCGGCGGCGCGCAGCACATCGCTCATCGCCATCAGCAGGCGGGTGGAAAACGGCAGCGCCTGCTTAAGGTGGATAAACTGCTCGACAACCTTCGGCACCACCGTCGATAGCAGAATGACGATCACGCTGACCGCCACCAGGGTCAGCACGATGGGGTAAATCATCGCCTGCAGCAGCCGGGCGCGCAGCTGCTGGCGCTGTTCGGTATAGTCCGCCAGCCGGTTCAGCACGCCGTCGAGGTGGCCGGAGGCTTCTCCGGCGGCGACCATCGCGCAGTAGAGCGCGTCGAAGCAGCCCGGGTAGCCGCGCATCGCTTCCGCCAGCGAATGGCCTTCCAGCACTTTGCCGCGCACGCCGGCAATCAGGGTTTTCAGCTGGTTTTTTTCACACTGCTGGGCCACCGCGTCGAGCGCTTTTTCCAGCGGGATGGCGGCGGCGACCAGCGTCGCCAACTGGCGGGTAACGAGGGCGAGATCGCGGGCGTTGGTGCGGCGAATAAAGCGCAGTTGCCCGCCGCTGCCGGCTGCCGGGGCGATGTCCAGCGCCAGCCAGCCCTTTTCCCTCAGCAGCTGGCGAGCGTGGCGGGCGGAGTCCGCCTGCTGGACGCCGCGCCGGGTTTTACCGTTTTCATCAACAGCCTGATAGCGAAAAAGCGCCATGTCAGGAGGCCTCCGCGATCTGCTGTTCGCTAACCCGCAGCACCTCTTGCCAGCTGGTGATCCCCGCCAGCGCCTTGTCCCGTCCGGCGTGGCGCAGGGTGATATAGTCCGCCCCCAGCTGCTGGATCAGCGTCACCTCGTTTTCGCCGCGGTGGATTGCCATACGCACGCGATCGTCCACCAGCAGCAGTTCGTGAATGCCGGTACGTCCGCGATAGCCGGTAAAGCCGCACTCGGCGCAGCCCCGGGGCTGCCAGAGCGCCGTGCCGGGAGCGATCTCCATCTGGCGGGCGGTGTCGGCATTCGCCGGTTCCTGCTGGCGACAGTGCGGGCAGAGCCGGCGCACCAGCCGCTGCGACATCACCGCCAGCAGCGAGGTGGAGAGCAGAAAAGGCTCCACGCCCATATCCTGCAGGCGCGAGATGGCGCCCAGCGCGCTGTTGGTGTGCAGCGTTGAGAGCACCAGATGACCGGTTAGCGAAGCCTGAACGGCGATCTGCGCCGTTTCGCCGTCGCGAATTTCGCCCACCAGCACCACGTCAGGGTCCTGGCGCAAAATGGCGCGCAGCCCGCGGGCAAAGGTCATATCGACTTTCGCGTTAACCTGGGTCTGACCGATGCCCTCCAGCTCATATTCGATAGGATCTTCAATGGTCATGATGTTGCGCTCGCGGGCATCGAGGCGGCTCAGCGCGGCGTAGAGGGTGGTGCTTTTTCCCGAACCGGTCGGCCCGGTCACCAGCACGATGCCGTGCGGGCGGGCGATCAGTCCATCCACCTGCTGAAGCAGCGCGGGCGACATGCCGAGGGTCAGCAGGTCGAGATTGACGCTGTTTTTATCGAGCAGACGCAGCACAACGCGTTCGCCGTAGCTCGACGGCAGGGTGGAGACGCGCACGTCGACGGCGCGTCCGCCAATGCGCAGCGCCATGCGACCGTCCTGAGGAATGCGCTTTTCGGTGATATCAAGGCTCGCCATCACCTTAATGCGCGAGATCAGCAGCGCAGCGAGGCGGCGCTGGGGGCGCAGAATTTCGCGCAGTACGCCGTCGACGCGAAAGCGAATTTGCAGGTGGCGTTCATAGGTTTCGATATGAATATCCGACGCTTTCTCTTTGATAGCCTCGGTGAGCATGGCGTTAATCAGGCGGATAATCGGCGCGTCGTCTTCGCTATCCAGCAGGTCGTCGGTGTCCGGCAGCTCTTCGGCAAGGGTGTACAGATCCAGCTCGTTGCCGATATCCGCCATCATGCGCCGGGCCTCGGCGGAGTCGCGCTGATAGCTCAGCACCAGCAGCTTTTCGAACGCCTCCGCTTCCAGTCGCTCGAGGCTGAACGGCATCCCGGCCACCCTGCGGGCTTCCAGCAGCGCCTGCGGCGCGGTGGCGGCGAGGCAGAAAACCTCGCAGCTTTCGCCGTTGCTCAGGAGCATCACGTTGTGCGCGCGGGCGTAGCCGAAGGGGAGCAGCGGGCGTCGTTCAGCGGCGGGGGTCATAGATTGCCTCCCAGATTGAAGGCGTCGATGGCGGCGCTGACCTGGCGGAACGCGGCGGTATCCTGGCGCGGGTAGATCTCCAGCAGATCGTTACTCAGCATCGCGTCGTTGTTCTCTTTGCCGCGCTGTTTGCTCTGGGCGTCGTTAAACGCGGTGTACTGCCCGGATGAAGCCTGACGGTACTCGTCGCGGTCGCGGATCACCGTCGGGCGGATAAACAGCATCAGGTTGCGCTTGGAGACCTTTTTGCTGGTGGAGCGGAACAGCGCGCCAATCACCGGGATATCGCCGAGCAGAGGGACTTTGTCGGCGGTGTCGGAGACGCTTTTATCCAGCAGTCCGCCGACGACCACCGTTTCGCCGCTGCCGACCAGCACGGCGTTATTGACCGTACGGGTATTGAAGGTCGCGCCGAGATCCGAGCTGGTGCTGGAGGCGGCGTCCGCCACGCTGGAGACCTCCTGTTCGATCTCCAGCAGAACCGAATCGCCTTCGTTGATCTGCGGCTTCACTTTTAGCTTGATGCCGACGGTTTTGCGCTCGACGGTATTGAAGATGTTATCGCCGGAGGTGGTTTGCGAGCCGGTCAGCACCGGGACCTCCTGGCCGACGTTAAAGGTGGCTTCCATGTTGTCGAGGGTGACGATACTCGGCGTCGCGAGAATATCGTTCTTGGTGCTGCTGGAAAGGGCGGTTAACAGCATCGCCCAGTTGCCCTGGTAGAAGCCGGCGGCAATGCCGTTGAAGGAGCTTAAGGCGCTCGCCAGCGAGCTGCTGACGGTGCCGTCTTTGTTGTACTGGTTGGCCCCGGCGATGGCCGTGGATATCGGCAGACCGCTGTTGGTGAACTGGGTCATCCCGGCATTTTTATTGGCCCACTGGATGCCGAGGTTCAGACCGTCAGCGTCCTGCACTTCGGCGATAATCGCTTCGACCAGCACCTGCGGGCGGCGGATATCCAGCTGGGCGATCACCCGCTCCAGATCGTTCATTACGTCCGGGGCGGCGGTGACAATCAGGGCGTTGGTCTGACCGTGCGCTTTGATAATGATATTTTTATCCAGCGCCGCCACCGGCTTCGCGGCCTGCTTTTCGCTCTGCATCGTGCTGCTGATGCCGGTCAGCACTTCCACCAGGTCGGAGGCTTTGGCGTATTTCAGGTAGATCACTTTGGTATTGCCCTGGGTCGCCTGCTGGCGGTCGAGCTGCTTAATCATCGCGATGATCCGCTGGCGGGAGTTCGGCTCGCCGCTGACCAGCACCGCGTTGGTGCGTTCATCGGCCACCACGTTGGCGACCATTGAGCCGGGCAGCGCCGATTTGCTGGTGTCTTTGTTGAGTTCGGTCACCAGCTTGACCACATCGGCGGCGGAGGCCCAGGCGAGGGGAACGGTCACCACGCTGCGGTCTCCGGCGTTATCGACGCGTTCGACGATGGTTAGCAGGCGCTTGATGACCGCCGCGCGGCCGGTCATCAGCAGGACGTTGGAGGGTTCATAGTGCACCACGCTGCCCGCGCCGGCGTTATCGTTAAGCTGGCGCAGCAGCGGCGCCAGATCGCGGGCCGCGACGTTGGTCAGGGGCACGACGCGGGTGACGACCTCATCGCCAATGCCCGGCGCGGCATCGCTCGCCACCGGTACCGCGGCGGTTTTCGCATCCTTCGAACGCACGACTTTCAGGACGCCGTTATTCATATTAATCACCGCGAAGCCATAGACATCGAGGACGCTGAGGAAGAATTGATAATATTGCTCTTCGTTGAGCATATCGTAGCTGCGCACGGTAATGGTGCCGCGTACGCTGGGATCGATAATGACCGTTTTATTCAGGTTTTTACTCACCGTATTGATAAATTCCTGAATATCGGTGCCCTTAAAGCTGGCGGAAAACTCTTCCGCCGCGGCCGGTTTGAATAACAGCGCGGCGAATACCAGCAGCATCAGGGAAAATGGGCGAATGACGTTGGCGATGATCAATTATTCATCCCTCAGGGCTAGATAAATATCTTGTTTCTGGCCGTCGCGTTCAACGGTAAGAGTTATTTCAGTTAATTCCGGTAGCTGGGCTAATGCCTGGCGGGACTGTTCTTTATCGCGAAGATCCAGGCCGTTCAGGGCTATCGCCAGATCGTTTTCCTTGAGACCCGCCTGGCGAAATAGCGCCGGGTCTTTGCCCGAATTCAGACGATATCCGCTGAGCTTGTCGTTAACCATGACCGGCGAAATATTGAGGTAATGAAGAATATTTTGCGGCTGCGCGCGGAGCTCCTGCGCCAATTGGCGGGCTGGCGGCGCGGCGCTATTTTTGCCGGCGGCAGGCGGGTCGTTAAACAGCGGGATAGCCTCATTTCTGCCGCGGTAATTAACAATCAGGCGGTCGGGGAAAATAGCGACGATTTTCGCCTCTCCGCCCGGCGTGCTATCGCCAATCCCGAGGCTAACCTGTTGATTCCCTTTCATCATGATGGCAATGGCGCGAGAGGGATCGGTGCTGGCGAGCAGGCCGGTAACGCGCAGTTTGAGCGCCGATACGGGCGCCTGGTCGAGGTTGCCGCCGTGCGCGGAGGCGGAGGTTTTCTCCGCAAGGCCAAACAGCGTAAAGCGCGGCAGCGCCGTTTCCGGGGAGGGGGTTGCGGGCGCCGTCATATCGGCAGGGCTCAATGCGTTATCCGTAAAGTTTACCGGGAGAATTATTTTCCAGGTTAATTGGGCGAGCTGCTGGCAGATAAAAAATAATATGATGGATGTCACAATATGAGGCGCGTAATTAATTATTTTTTTATTTGATATTGTTAATCTCATCACGGAATTATGCATTTTTATTCCTTTGCTCATTCTATTTCCCTCAGCAAAAGGTACCGCCCTACCGATATTGGTGGGGCTTTTTTTATTGTGAGCGTGCTTATTGCGGGAATCTGCGTAGGTCGCTGCGAATCATAAAGAGTTTGGCTATTGCGGTCGTCATTCCCTTTTTATTTTTTCTCCTCCGGCCGCCTACGCCCCCACGTAATGAGCGAATGGATGATTGAACCGGAGAGAGCAAGAATATCTAATTATCGGCGCTTTAAAGATATGCTCGTTATTTTTTTATGGTGCTTAAGTGCGCCAGGAATAGTTTCGCGTATATAACACTTCATATAATTTAATCAGCATGTATAGGGACTATCGAATGCTCAGATATACCCGTAATGCCCTGGTTCTGGGATCGCTGGTTTTACTTAGCGGCTGCGATAACGGATCCTCTTCTTCTTCCTCTGGAAATCCCGACACTCCTGGTAATCAGGATGTGGTTGTACGTTTACCTGACGTTGCCGTACCCGGCGAAGCGGCCACGGCGACAGAAAAGCAGGCGGTCATTCACCTGGTGGATATCGCCGGCATCACCAGCAGTAGCGCTGCGGACTACAGCAGTAAAAACCTCTACTTATGGAACAACGAAACCTGCGACGCGCTGAGCGCGCCGGTAGCGGACTGGAATGACGTCAGCACCACGCCGAGCGGCAGCGATAAATATGGCCCGTACTGGGTGATCCCGCTCAACAAAGAGAGCGGCTGTATTAACGTTATCGTTCGCGACGGCACCGATAAGCTGATCGATAGCGACCTGCGGGTGTCGTTTGGCGACTTTACCGATCGTACGGTATCGGTGATCGCCGGCAACAGCGCGGTCTATGACTCCCGCGCCGACGCCTTCCGCGCCGCTTTTGGCGTCGCGCTGGCCGAAGCCCACTGGGTCGATAAAAATACGCTGCTGTGGCCGGGGGGGCAGGATAAGCCCCTCGTGCGCCTCTACTACAGCCACAGCAGTAAAGTGGCGGCCGACGGCGAAGGCAAATTTACCGACCGCTATCTGAAACTGACGCCGACTACCGTCAGCCAGCAGGTCAGCATGCGCTTCCCGCACCTTTCCAGCTATGCGGCCTTTAAGCTGCCGGACAACGCCAACGTTGACGAGCTGCTGCAGGGAGAAACGGTCGCCATTGCCGCCGCAGAGGACGGGATCCTGATTTCCGCCACCCAGGTACAGACGGCGGGCGTGCTGGATGATACCTATGCCGAAGCGGCGGAAGCCCTGAGCTACGGCGCGCAGCTGGCCGACGGCGGCGTCACCTTCCGCGTCTGGGCGCCGACCGCTCAGCAGGTGGATGTGGTGGTCTACAGCGCGGACAAAAAAGTGATTGGCAGCCATCCGATGACCCGCGACAGCGCTTCCGGCGCATGGTCGTGGCAGGGCGGTAGCGATCTGAAAGGCGCGTTCTACCGCTATGCGATGACGGTTTATCACCCGCAGTCGCGCAAGGTTGAACAGTACGAAGTCACCGACCCGTATGCGCATAGCCTGTCGACCAACTCGGAGTACAGCCAGGTGGTCGATCTCAACGACAGCGCCCTGAAGCCTGACGGCTGGGATAGCCTGACGATGCCGCATGCCCAGAAGACAAAAGCGGATTTAGCGAAGATGACGATTCATGAATCGCATATTCGCGATCTCTCCGCCTGGGACCAGACCGTTCCTGCCGAACTGCGCGGTAAATATCTTGCGTTGACCGCCGGCGACAGCAATATGGTGCAGCATCTGAAGAGGCTCTCCGCTTCAGGCGTCACGCACGTTGAACTGCTGCCGGTCTTCGATCTGGCGACGGTGAACGAGTTCAGCGACAAAGTCGCCGATATTCAGCAGCCGTTCAGCCGCCTGTGCGAAGTGAACAGCGCGGTGAAAAGCAGCGAGTTCGCCGGATACTGCGACAGCGGCTCCGCCGTGGAAGAGGTGCTGAATCAGCTTAAGCAGAGCGATAGCCAGGATAATCCGCAGGTGCAGGCGCTGAATACGCTGGTGGCGCAGACCGACTCCTACAACTGGGGCTACGATCCGTTCCACTACACGGTTCCGGAAGGCTCCTACGCGACCGATCCGGAAGGCACGACGCGCATCAAAGAGTTCCGCACCATGATTCAGGCGATCAAGCAGGATCTGGGGATGAACGTCATTATGGACGTGGTATACAACCACACCAACGCCGCGGGCCCGACCGACCGCACGTCGGTGCTGGATAAGATAGTACCATGGTACTATCAGCGTCTGAATGAAATTACCGGCAGCGTTGAATCCGCCACCTGCTGTTCCGACTCTGCGCCGGAGCATCGGATGTTCGCCAAGCTGATCGCCGACTCGCTGGCGGTGTGGACCACGGACTATAAAATCGATGGCTTCCGCTTCGATCTGATGGGCTATCACCCGAAAGCGCAAATTCTGTCGGCGTGGGAGCGCATTAAGGCCCTGAACCCGGATATCTACTTCTTCGGCGAAGGCTGGGACTCTAACCAGAGCGACCGTTTTGAAATCGCCTCGCAGATCAACCTGAAAGGTACCGGCATCGGCACGTTCTCCGATCGCCTGCGCAACTCCGTGCGCGGCGGCGGCCCGTTCGATTCCGGCGATGCTCTGCGTCAGAACCAGGGCGTCGGCAGCGGCGCGGGCGTGTTGCCAAACGAACTCGCCAGCCTGAGCGATGACCAGGTGCGTCATCTGGCCGATCTGACCCGTCTGGGCATGGCCGGTAACCTCGCTGACTTTGTGATGATCGACAAAGACGGCGCGGTGAAGAAAGGCAGCGAAATTGACTATAACGGCGCGCCTGGCGGCTATGCCGCAGACCCGACGGAGGTCGTCAACTATGTTTCGAAGCACGACAACCAGACGCTGTGGGACATGATCAGCTATAAAGCGTCCCAGGAAGCCGACCTGGCGACCCGCGTTCGCATGCAGGCCGTTTCGCTGGCGACGGTGATGCTCGGGCAGGGGATCGCTTTCGACCAGCAGGGTTCTGAACTGCTGCGCTCGAAATCCTTTACCCGCGACTCCTACGACTCCGGCGACTGGTTCAACCGCGTGGATTATTCCCTGCAGGATAACAACTACAACGTTGGGATGCCGCGCATCAGCGATGACGGCAGCAACTATGACGTGATTACTCGCGTCAAAGAGATGGTTGCCACTCCGGGCGAAGCGGAGCTGAAGCAGATGACCGCGTTCTACCAGGAGCTGACCGAGCTGCGTAAATCCTCCCCGCTGTTCACCTTAGGCGACGGCAGCGCGGTGATGAAGCGCGTTGATTTCCGTAATACCGGTTCAGACCAGCAGGCCGGTCTGCTGGTTATGACCGTGGATGACGGAGTGAAAGCGGGCGCCAGCCTGGATAGCCGTCTTGACGGCCTGGTGGTGGCGATTAACGCCGCGCCGGAAAGCCGTACGCTAAATGAGTTTGCCGGTGAAACGCTGCAGCTAAGCGCGATCCAGCAGGCGGCGGGTGAAAATTCGCTGGCAAACGGCGTGCAGATTGCCGCTGATGGCACGGTCACGCTGCCGGCATGGTCGGTGGCGGTGCTGGAAATGCCGCAGGGCGATGCCCAGGGCGCCGGGCTGCCGGTCAGCAGCAAGTAAGACCTGAACCTCCCGGCCCGCGGCGTCATAACCACGGGCCGGGATGGCGTGTCTTGATTAAGGAGAAGCCCGTGCTTGTTCGTCAGCAAGAGCCGTACCCGCAGTCCGCGCCCCCGACGGTAGTTGGAAAAATGGTGCAGATCCCCTATGTGACCGTACCGCTGTACGCCGCGCTGCTGATTGCGCTCGGCTGGTTCGGCGGCGAGCAGTGGCGGAATAAGCCCGAGCCGCAGCCGATGAGCCAGCCAGTAGCGCATGCGGCGTTAGTGCCGCTGAATCAACCGGCGGTCAAAACTGCCGTGACGGCGGTTAAAGCCGAGCCAGAAATGAAGGCTGAACCAGAAATAGCGATCGATGAAGATACTCTGCCGCCTCTGCGCTATAGCGCGCACGTCTACGCCTCGCTGGCGGAGAAACGCAGCATTGTATTAAACGGACAGTCCTGGAAGGAGGGCGACTCGCCGCTGCCGAACCTGGTTATTGAGCAGATTCAGCAGGATCTCACCGTATTTAGCTTCAACGGTAAAACATTTACCCTCGCGGCGCTGGATGACTGGCCGGGCGGGGCGGTTGAGGAGAGTCCGCAGGCTGAATAAAATAGTGCGAGCGGAATAAAAATAAGCGCTATTTATTGCCGCGCAGGCTATCAATAAATGGCGCCAGCTGGCGATTAAACTGGCTGCATTTTGTGGCTTCCGGGGTACTGTCCTGCTGGAGCTGTTGATATAGCTGCGCGCTGCGCTGGCTTAGCAGATTATAGTCAATATTTGCCCATCCGCGTTTTTTACCCACGTTTATTGCCGCACGATTAATCGCTTCATCGGCGGGCAGATCGCTGCGGTTGCATTTATTCTTCAGATAGCGCGCCCCGGCGGCGACGGAGGCAAGCTGCTCAAGCTGGGCCTGGCCGCTCACGGCAGGACTGAGGGTTGTCGAACGATTTTGCTGACAGCCTGAGAGCAGGGCGACCGCCATAAGCGGGAATAGAATAAAGTTGCGCATAATATATTAATCGGAAAAATTAATTGGCTGACAGTTTAACAAATATTTGTCCGCAGTCATCAGAAAATCTGCCAAATTATCAATGTTAAGCGGCTCGCTTTTTTATCATTGTCGTCTTTTAAATTTCTTTTTCTTTCACCTGCATGATTTTTCTTTTACGGCGGAAATATTCTTTCCCGCCGGCGCCGTTCCGGTTTCTTTGGGCGGCCTGCGGATCGATACGGGCGCACATTTTTATGTTGTTAAAAAACATAATAATTTCCCTTTCGTTATTCGATGAGGATGTAAAATGCTGGTTAAGAATGTCGCGGTTTAGTGCTATCCTGTATCGCCTGGACAATTCGTTCCGTGTCCCGAACTATTCTGATGATGAAACGTGTAACAAGATGATTTGTATGGTGAATTTTTAAAGTGAAAATCATACGAGCGACATGATAACGCGTCGCGCAGTACATAAATGGTCGCCTGAAGGCCAAAATATTCGGGCGTCAATTTGAGAGATTTCTTCTTTCCCCCATTCGGGGAAACATTGAGAATCAGGCCTTTACGCCTGTAAGTTGCGGAGAAAAAGCATGGCGGGAGATGACCGCGAGCCGATCGGACGTAAGGGGAGACCCTCGCGCCCGGCAAAACAAAAGGTAACTCGCCGTCGGGTCCGGGAAGAGGACTACGACGACGATTACGATGATGATGACTATGAGGATGAAAAACCGATGCCGCGGAAAGGAAAAGGCAAAGGCGGTAAACCCCCTCGTCGTAAACGCGCCTGGCTATGGCTGCTGATTAAGATTGGGGTCGTCTGCGCGGTGTTGATTGCCGCCTATGGCGTCTACCTCGATCAGAAAATCCGCAGCCGCATCGACGGTAAAGTCTGGGATCTGCCCGCGGCGGTTTATGGCCGGATGGTCAACCTTGAGCCGGATATGCAGATCAGCAAAAACGAAATGGTGCGCCTGCTCAACGCCACGCAGTATCGCCAGGTGAGCGCGATGACGCGCCCGGGCGAATACACGGTACAGGCCAACAGTATCGAGATGATCCGCCGTCCGTTCGATTTCCCGGACAGTAAAGAAGGGCAGGTGCGCGCGCGTCTGACCTTTAATGGCGATCGTCTGGACACTATCGAGAATATGGATAACAACCGCCAGTTCGGTTTCTTCCGTCTCGATCCGCGCCTGATCACTATGCTGCAATCGGCCAACGGCGAACAGCGTCTGTTTGTTAAGCGCAACGGCTTCCCGGATCTGCTGGTCGATACCCTGCTGGCGACGGAAGATCGTCATTTCTACGAACACGACGGCATCAGCCTCTACTCGATTGGCCGTGCGGTGCTGGCGAACCTGACCGCCGGGCGTACGGTGCAGGGGGCGAGTACGCTGACCCAGCAGCTGGTGAAGAACCTGTTCCTCTCCAGCGAACGTTCGTACTGGCGCAAGATTAATGAAGCCTATATGGCGCTGATCGTCGATGCCCGCTACAGCAAGGATCGTATCCTTGAGCTGTATATGAACGAGGTGTACCTCGGTCAGAGTGGCGATAACGAGATCCGCGGCTTCCCGCTGGCGAGCCTCTATTACTTTGGTCGTCCGGTGGAAGAGCTGAGCCTCGATCAGCAGGCGCTGCTGGTGGGGATGGTAAAAGGCGCGTCGGTCTACAACCCGTGGCGTAACCCGAAGCTGGCGCTGGAGCGACGCAACCTCGTGCTGCGTCTGCTGCAGCAGCAGCAGGTTATCGATCAGGAACTGTATGACATGCTGAGTGCGCGTCCGCTGGGCGTACAGCCGCGCGGCGGGGTGATCTCTCCGCAGCCGGCGTTTATGCAGATGGTACGCCAGGAGCTGCAGGCGAAGCTGGGCGACAAAGTGAAAGATCTCTCCGGCGTGAAGATCTTTACCACCTTCGACTCGGTCGCGCAGGACGCGGCGGAAAAAGCGGCGACGGAAGGTATTCCGGCGCTGAAGAAACAGCGTAAGCTGCCGGATCTGGAAACCGCGATGGTGGTGGTCGACCGCTTCACCGGCGAGGTGCGGGCGATGGTCGGCGGCGCGGAGCCGCAGTTTGCCGGCTATAACCGCGCGATGCAGGCGCGCCGTTCAATTGGTTCACTGGCAAAACCGGCGACCTATCTGACCGCGCTAAGCCAGCCGAACCAATATCGTCTCAATACCTGGATTGCCGATGCGCCTATCTCGATTCGCCTGTCTAACGGCCAGACGTGGTCGCCGCAGAACGACGATCGTCGCTACAGCGATAGCGGTAAAGTGATGCTGGTTGACGCGCTGACGCGTTCAATGAACGTGCCGACGGTGAACCTTGGGATGGCGCTGGGTCTGCCGGCGGTGGTCGATACCTGGACTAAGCTGGGCGCGCCGAAGAATCAGCTGAACGCCGTGCCGTCTATGCTGCTGGGGGCGCTGAACCTGACGCCGATTGAAGTGGCGCAGGCGTTCCAGACCATTGCCAGCGGGGGTAACCGCGCACCGCTGTCCGCGCTGCGTTCCGTTATCGCTGAAGATGGTACCGTGCTCTATCAGAGCTATCCGCAGGCGGAACGCGCGGTGCCGGCGCAGGCGGCGTATATGACGCTATGGACCATGCAGCAGGTGGTGCAGCGCGGTACCGGTCGCCAACTGGGCGCGAAGTATCCGGGCCTGCATCTGGCGGGTAAAACCGGGACCACCAACAACAACGTTGATACCTGGTTTGCCGGTATTGACGGCGGTCAGGTGACCATTACCTGGGTGGGTCGCGATAATAACCAGCCGACCAAGCTGTACGGCGCCAGCGGCGCGATGTCAATTTATCAGCGCTACCTGGCTAACCAGACGCCGACGCCGCTGGTGCTGACTCCGCCTGAAGACGTGGTGGATATGGGCGTCGATGGCAGCGGTAACTTTGTCTGCAGCGGCGGCATGCGCTCGCTGCCGGTATGGACGACCACGCCGGACGCGCTGTGCCGCCAGGGCGAACAGATCCAACAGCAGCAGCTTGAGCAGCAGCAGGCGAATAACCCGTTCAATCAGTCCGGGCAGCAGCCGCAGCAGCAAAATCAGCAGCAGCAACCGCCGAAGCAGGAGAAGAGCGATGGCGTAGCGGGCTGGATTAAGGATATGTTCGGCAGCAATTAACCCGCCGTTGCATCCTGTAAACCGGCGCTTTGTCGGTGGAATGGAGGCGGAAATATAGGCCCTCTACTACCCCGGTAGTAGGGGGCCTTTTTATCTCTGTCATTTAATTAACAGCCGTTTAACCCCACACTTACCGTCTGGTTATTTATTCATCCTTTGATCGCTCACAGGGGGCATATTTCTTGCCTTGCCGCGCGCGTTTCGCCTATTATGTCACCCGTTATAATAATAATTCTCGTTTACGTTATCATTCACTTCTATTAGAGATATACCCATGGCGCGTCTTAAAACTGCTCAGCCAAATCACTCGCTGCGTAAAATCGCAGTTGTAGTAGCCACGGCGGTTAGCGGCATGTCTGTTTATGCACAGGCGGCAGTTGAACCGAAAGAAGAAACCATTACCGTCACCGCCGCTCCGGCCCCGCAGGAGAGCGCCTGGGGACCGGCAGCGACCATCGCGGCGAAACATTCGGCTACCGCAACAAAAACCGATACCCCCATCGAAAAAACGCCGCAGTCTATTTCCGTGGTGACCCGTCAGGAAATGGAGATGAAGCAGCCGACGACGGTGAAAGAAGCGCTGGCCTATACGCCGGGCGTATTCTCGACTCGCGGCAGCTCAACCACCTATGATGTGGTGACGATTCGTGGTTTCACCACGTCGACAACGGTGAATACCAACCAGTATCTGGATGGGATGAAGCTGCAGGGTAATAACTATTCCGAAGTATCGATGGACCCTTATTTCCTCGAACGTGTTGAGGTGATGCGCGGGCCAACGTCGGTGCTGTACGGCAACAGCAACCCTGGCGGTATCGTCAGCATGGTCAGCAAGCGTCCGACCACTGAGCCGCTGAAAGAAATCCAGTTTAAAATGGGCACCGATAATCTGTGGCAGACGGGATTTGATTTCAGCGACGCCATTGATGATGACGGCGTGTGGTCATATCGTCTGACCGGTTTGGGCCGCAGCCAGGACGCCCAGCAGCAAATGGCGAAGTCTACCCGTTACGCGGTCGCCCCCTCCTTTAGCTGGCGTCCGGATGACAAAACGGACTTCACTTTCCTGAGTAATTTCCAGAGCGATCCGTATGCCGGATATTACGGCTGGCTGCCGCGTGAAGGGACGGTGGTGCCGTATTACGACGCCAACGGTAAGGCGCATAAGCTGCCGACGGACTTTAACGAAGGCGAGGCGGATAATAAGATGTCCCGCCGTCAGCAGATGGTGGGCTACAGCTTCTCGCATCAGTTTGATGATACTTTCACCGTACGTCAGAACCTGCGTTATGCCAACGTCCATACCCTCTATCGTTCGGTCTACGGCAACGGATATACGCCGACAGGCAAAATCAACCGTGCGTATGTTCGCTCCGATGAGAACCTTAATACGTTTACCGTTGATACTCAGCTGCAGTCTGATTTCGCTACCGGCGCGGTAGGGCACACTCTGTTAACCGGCGTGGATTATTCGCGCATGCGCAATGATGTGACCGCCGATTACGGGACGGCTTCCGCGCTTGACATGCAGAATCCGCAGTACGGCAATGCAAACGTTAGCGTTAACTTCCCCTATTCAGTGCTGAACCGTATGGAGCAGACCGGTCTCTATGCTCAGGATCAGATGGCGTGGGATAAGTGGGTGATGACGCTGGGGGGCCGCTACGACTATGCGATGGCTTCAACCCTGACGCGCCCTGCGAATACCCTCGCCAAAAATCACGATCAGCAGTTCACCTGGCGCGGCGGTGTTAACTATCTGTTTGATAATGGTATCTCGCCATACTTCAGCTACAGCCAGTCTTTTGAGCCGGTTTCCGGATCGTCGCGGGATGGTAAACCCTTCGATGCTTCCCACGGCGAACAGTATGAAGCCGGGGTGAAGTACGTACCGAAGGATATGCCGGTCGTGCTGACCGCCGCGGTATATCAGCTGACCAAAGATAAAAACCTGACGGCGGATCCGAACAACGCCTCGTTCAGCATCCAGACGGGCGAAATCCGCTCTCGCGGGATTGAGCTGGAGGCGAAGGCGGCGGTTAACGCCAACGTCAACGTGACGGCTTCCTATACCTATACCGACGCCCAATACCAGCATGACACCACCTTTAACGGCAAGCGTCCGGCGGAAGTGCCGCGCAACATGGCGTCGCTGTGGGCCGACTACACCTTCCACGAAACCGCTCTGAGCGGCCTGACGGTGGGTGCCGGGGCGCGCTATGTCGGTTCAACGGTAAGCTATTACAAAAACGATACTTCGACGGGGAAAAAAGATGACGCCTTCAACGTCGCGGGCTACGCGTTAATGGATGCCACCGTGAAATATGATTTAGCGCGCTTTGGTCTGCCGGGTTCGTCGATCGGGGTCAACGTCAACAACCTGTTCGATCGCGAATACGTTTCCAGCTGCTATAGCGAGTACGCATGCTACTGGGGCGCTGAGCGCCAGGTTGTGGCGACCGCGACTTTCCGTTTCTAACCACTTAACGGGCGCGGTTCGCCGCGCCTCTGACCAGGTTCCGTTATGCAGGAAATCACTCCGCACTCCGATACGACGTTTTCACTGGACCGCGTGACCTTCCGCGTGCCCGGCAGAACGCTGCTGCATCCTCTGTCGTTAACCTTCCCGGCGGGAAAAGTCACGGGCCTGATTGGCCATAACGGCTCCGGCAAATCGACGCTGCTGAAAATGCTTGGCCGCCATCAGGCGCCCTCGGACGGGGAGGTTTTGCTCGACGGTCAGCCGCTCGACAGCTGGGGCAGTAAAGCCTTTGCCCGCAAAGTGGCTTATCTGCCGCAGCAGCTGCCACCGGCGGAAGGCATGACGGTGCGTGAGCTGGTGGCGATCGGCCGCTACCCGTGGCACGGAGCGCTGGGGCGTTTTGGCGCGGCGGATCGGGAGAAAGTGGAAGAGGCGATTGCGCTGGTCGGGCTAAAACCGCTGGCCCACCGGCTGGTGGACAGCCTCTCCGGCGGTGAACGCCAGCGCGCTTGGATTGCCATGCTGGTGGCTCAGGATAGCCGCTGCCTGCTGCTCGATGAACCGACCTCGGCGCTGGATATCGCCCACCAGGTGGATGTGCTGGCGCTGGTCCATCGCCTCAGCCAGCAGCGCGGGCTGACGGTGATCGCCGTACTGCATGATATCAATATGGCGGCGCGCTACTGCGACTATCTGGTTGCGCTGCGCGGCGGTGAGATGATCGCTCAGGGAACGCCCGCGGAGCTGATGCGCAGCGAAACCCTGGAACAAATTTACGGCATCCCGATGGGGATCCTGCCGCATCCGGCTGGCGCAGCGCCGGTAAGTTTTGTCTATTGATGGAAAACCTCACATTTATCACGCGGCGGCGCCTGCTGACCGCAATGGCGCTGTCTCCGCTGCTGTGGCAGATGCGCGGCGCGCGGGCGGCGGAAGTGGATCCGCAGCGTATTGTCGCGCTCGAATGGCTGCCGGTAGAGCTGCTGCTGGCGCTGGGCGTTACGCCCTACGGCGTTGCCGATATCCCTAACTACCGGCTGTGGGTCAATGAACCGGCGCTGCCTGATTCGGTGATTGACGTCGGGCTGCGTACCGAGCCCAATCTGGAGCTGCTGACGCAGATGAAGCCGTCGTTTCTGGTCTGGTCGGCGGGATACGGCCCGTCGGCGGAAAAGCTGGCGCGTATTGCGCCCGGACGAGGATTCACCTTCAGCGACGGCAAGCGCCCGCTGATGATGGCTCAGCAGTCGCTTGGCGAAATGGCTGATCTGATCGGCAGGCAGCGGGAAGCGAAGCGCCATCTGGCGGAATTTGACGCGCTGATGGAGAGCCTGCGACCGCGCTTTGCCCGCCGCGGCGATCGTCCGCTGCTGATGATTACTCTGCTTGATAGCCGTCACGTGCTGGTTTTTGCGCAAAACTGCCTGTTCCAGGAGGTGCTCGACCGCTTTGCCATCAAAAATGCCTGGCAGGGCGAAACCACCTTCTGGGGCAGCGTCACCGTCGGTATTGACCGGCTGGCGGCCTACAGAGACGCCGACGTTATCTGCTTCGACCACGGCAATGCGCGGGAGATGGCGCAGCTTATGGCGACGCCGCTGTGGCGAGCGATGCCGTTTGTTCGCGCAGGGCGTTTTCAGCGCGTCCCGGCGGTGTGGTTCTATGGCGCGACGCTATCGGCGATGCATTTTGCCCGCGTGCTGGCCGACGCTCAGGGAGGCCCGGCGTGAGATCGCGAATTTCGCCTTTGGCGACATCACTTCTGTTGACGCTCCTTCTCGTCGCTGCCGCGCTGACGCTGTTCAACCTCAACGTGGCGCTGCCGCGAAGCGAATGGGGGCAGGCGCTTTGGCAGCCGAATATCGATAATATCGCTCAGATGCTGTTCCACTACAGCCTGCTGCCGAGGCTGGCGATATCGCTGCTGGTCGGCGCCGGGCTGGGGCTGGTGGGCGTGCTGTTCCAGCAGGTACTACGTAACCCGCTGGCGGAGCCGACGACGCTCGGCGTGGCGACCGGGGCGCAGTTGGGCATGACGGTCACCACGCTGTGGGCGATCCCTGGCGTGCTGGCATCGCAGTTCGCCGCGCTGGCCGGGGCGTGCATTGTCGGCGCGCTGGTGTTTGGCGTGTCGTGGGGCAAACGCCTCTCGCCGGTGACGTTGATTCTGGCAGGGCTGGTGGTGAGCCTGTACTGCGGCGCGCTTAATCAACTAATGGCTATTTTCCATCACGATCGGCTGCAAAGTATGTTCCTGTGGAGTACAGGTACCCTGACGCAGACCGACTGGAGCGTGGTGCAGCGGCTGTGGCCGCAGCTGCTGGGCGGAGCGATTTTAACGCTACTGCTGCTGCGTCCGCTGACCCTGATGGGGCTGGACGACGGCGTGGCGCGCAACCTCGGACTGGCGCTCTCGCTGGCGCGGCTGGGGGCGTTGACCCTGGCGATTATCATTAGCGCCCTGTTGGTGAATGCGGTGGGGATTATTGGCTTTATCGGCCTGTTCGCGCCGCTGTTGGCGAAGATGCTGGGCGCGCGTCGCCTCCTCTCGCGCCTGCTGCTGGCGGCCCTGATTGGCGCGCTGCTGCTGTGGCTCTCCGATCAGGTTATCCTCTGGCTGGCCCGGGTGTGGATGGAGATCTCCACCGGTTCGGTGACCGCGCTGATTGGCGCGCCGCTGCTGCTATGGCTGCTGCCGCGCCTGCGCAGCATTAGCGCGCCGGTGATGAACGGTGGCGATAGCGTGCTGGCTGAACGGCAACATGTGCTGTGGTTCGCGCTGGGCGGGCTGGCGATTCTGCTGCTGGCCATCGTCGCGGCGCTGGCTTTCGGCCGCGACGCGCAGGGCTGGCACTGGGCCAGCGGTACGCTACTGGATGAGCTAATGCCCTGGCGCTGGCCGCGCATTCTGGCGGCGCTGTTCGCTGGCGTGATGCTGGCGGTGGCGGGCTGCATTATCCAGCGCTTAACCGGTAATCCGATGGCCAGTCCGGAAGTGCTCGGGATCAGCTCGGGCGCGGCGTTTGGCGTGGTGGTGATGCTGTTCTTCGTGCCGGGAAATGCCTTTGGCTGGCTGCTGCCCGCCGGTAGCCTCGGCGCGGCGGCGACGCTGCTGGTCATTCTGATTGCCGCCGGACGCGGCGGGTTCTCGCCGCATCGCATGCTGCTGGCGGGGATGGCGCTGAGCACGGCGTTTACCATGCTGCTGATGATGCTGCAGGCCAGCGGCGATCCGCGAATGGCGCAGATCCTGACGTGGATTTCCGGCTCAACCTACAGCGCCACGCCGGAGCTCGTGATGCGCAGCGGCGCGGTGATGCTTATTCTGCTGGCGCTGACGCCGCTTTGCCGACGCTGGTTGACGATTCTGCCGCTGGGCGGCGAGGCGGCGAGGGCGGTCGGGATGGCGCTGACGCCGTCACGTATCGGGCTGCTGCTGCTGGCGGCATGTCTGACCGCGGCCGCAACCCTAACGATTGGCCCGCTCAGCTTCGTGGGGTTAATGGCGCCGCATATTGCGCGTATGATGGGATTCCGGCGTACGATGCCGCATATGGCGATCTCCGGCCTGATTGGCGGAGTGCTGCTGGTGTTTGCCGACTGGTGCGGCCGGATGCTGATGTTCCCGTACCAAATCCCGGCAGGATTGCTGTCGACGTTTATCGGCGCGCCGTACTTTATCTATCTGTTGAGAAAGCAGAGCCGGTAGCGTTTCACCATCGCGATGCCCGGCGGGCGTCGCGATGTTATCCCCTTTTTTGCCCGGATTCAGTTGGGACTAACTGCGGAATTCTGCAACTGCTCTAATTCGTTTTCCGTCACGACCGCGCTGCCCCATATAGCTAAATAACACTTTTAGCTGCTCGGCGGTAGTGTATCCCGCGTTAAGCAGAATCCCCAATTGCTCGAGCAGCAACATGAGATCCCGCTGGCGAATATGCTTTTGCAGGAGCTCCAGGATCGCAATACGCCGGTGCTGCATATCGATATGGGCCAGTAGCTGTTTAAAAATGGCGTCATGCGGTGTAGGGGACGATTGTGTTGTCATTCTGAGCAATCCTTGCGGCTGAGTTTCCGCTGAGAATCTGCTTTTGCCTGCCCATTGTCTGCCGACGATTTTGGGTTCTACGAGGCGGGATGATGACAATCTTTCGAGGCGATCGCGTTTGCATCTTGTTATGCGTGGGCCGACGCAAAATGATGCTTTTAAACAAGATGCGTATTGCCGGGGCAGGGGGGCCCCGGCGTTGAGGTTACAGCTTCGCGAAGGCGTTACGCGCGGCGGCGACGGTGTTGTCGATATCTTCTTCGCTATGGGCGATGGACATAAAGCCCGCTTCAAACGCCGACGGCGCCAGGTAGACGCCCTCTTCCAGCATCAGGTGGAAGAAGCGTTTAAACCGCTCGACATCGCATTTGACCACGTCCTGGTAGCAGGTCACGGTTGGCGCATCGGTAAAGAAAATGCCGAACATGCCGCCGACGTTATTCACCACCAGCGGAATACCGGCATCGCGCGCGGCGTCCAGCAGGCCCTGGGCCAGCTGGTTAGTGAGCTCGGTTAGCGTCTCGTGCACGCCGGGCTGCGCCACTTCGCTCAGGCAAGCGAAACCTGCCGCCATCGCGATGGGGTTGCCGGAGAGGGTGCCTGCCTGGTAAACCGGGCCGGTCGGCGCCAGGGCATCCATCACCTCACGACGACCGCCGAATGCGCCAACCGGCATACCGCCGCCGATGATTTTGCCAAGGCAGGTCAGATCCGGCACAACGCCGTAGTAATCCTGCGCGCCGGCCAGTGCCACGCGGAAGCCGGTCATGACTTCATCAATAATCAGCAGCGCGCCGAACTCGTCGCACAGCGCGCGCAGGCCCGGCAGAAATTCCGGCTGCGGCGGGATGCAGTTCATATTACCGGCTACCGGCTCAACGATGATGCAGGCGATATCCTGCGGATACTGTTCGAACGCGGCGCGAACCGAGGACAGATCGTTATAGGTGCAGGTCAGGGTGTGTTTGGCGAAATCCGCCGGCACGCCCGGCGAGTTCGGCTGGCCGAGCGTCAGCGCGCCTGAGCCGGCTTTTACCAGCAGGCAGTCGGCGTGGCCGTGGTAGCAGCCTTCGAACTTGATAATTTTGTCGCGGCCGGTAAAGCCGCGGGCCAGGCGAATGGCGCTCATGGTGGCTTCGGTACCGGAGTTCACCATGCGGACCATATCCATGGTCGGGACCAGCTCGGTGACCAGCGCCGCCATTTTAACTTCCATCTCCGTCGGCGCGCCAAAGCTCAGGCCGCGTTCGGCGGCTTCAATGACCGCGTTGCGGATGGCCGGATGGTTATGACCCAGCACCATTGGGCCCCAGGAGCCGACATAATCGATATACGCTTTACCATCAACGTCGTAAAGGTAAGCGCCGTCGGCGCGCTCGATAAACAGCGGCGTACCGCCGACGCCGGTGAACGCACGTACCGGAGAGTTCACGCCGCCGGGAATAAGTTCACGCGCAGCGTTATACAGATTTTCAGATTTGCTCATTGCCAGGGTCCTGGTTCGTGAAAAATGTTTTGTCGACTATTCTAAGTTATTCCAGGAAGGTTATGAAAGTTTTGCCCAATTGAAACAATGGGGTCACGGCGCATTTTTTTGACGACGGAGCCTGTCCGGTTGGCTAGAATGACCTTCTTTCTATTTGTATTACTTATTATTGATAATGGCATGAAAGCAGAAAACCCCTCTTCTTCAGCACATCAGTTCGTACGCGTTCGCCGCAGCGATGCCGTGCGTCGGTTGATTCAGCGTGATAAAACGCCGCTGGCGGTGTTATTAATGGCGGCCGTTGTCGGCACGCTGGCGGGGCTGATCGGCGTCGCGTTTGAAAAAAGCGTCAACTGGGTGCAGAACCTGCGCATAGGCGCGCTGGTAGAGGTGGCGGACCACTGGTTTCTGGTCTGGCCGCTGGCCTTTATCCTCTCCGCTTTGCTGGCGATGGTGGGCTATTTTCTCGTCCGTCGTTTTGCGCCGGAAGCGGGCGGATCCGGGATCCCGGAAATTGAAGGCGCGCTGGAGGAGCTGCGTCCCGTTCGCTGGTGGCGCGTACTGCCGGTGAAGTTTATCGGCGGCATGGGGACGCTGGGTGCGGGCATGGTGCTGGGGCGCGAAGGGCCGATGGTGCAGCTTGGGGGCAATCTTGGGCGCATGGTGGTGGACGTTTTTCGCATGCGCAGTCCGGAAGCGCGCCATACGCTGCTGGCGACCGGCGCCGCGGCGGGGCTCTCCGCCGCCTTTAACGCGCCGCTGGCCGGGATTCTGTTTATTATTGAAGAGATGCGCCCGCAGTTTCGCTACAACCTGATCTCCATTAAAGCCGTGTTTACCGGCGTCATTATGGCCACCATCGTTTTCCGTATCTTCAACGGCGATAAAGCGGTTATCGAGGTCGGTAAGCTCAGCAATGCGCCGGTCAACACCCTGTGGCTGTATTTGATCCTCGGGATGATTTTTGGCTGTGTTGGCCCGCTGTTTAATACGCTGGTTCTGCGCACCCAGGATATGTTCCAGCGGCTCCACGGCGGCAACATTAAAAAATGGGTGCTGATTGGCGGCCTGATCGGCGGAAGCTGCGGCGTGCTGGGTCTGATTCAGCCGGCGGCGTCCGGCGGCGGGTTTAACCTGATTCCCATCGCCGCGGCGGGCAATTTTTCCGTCGGCCTGCTGCTGTTTATTTTTATCGCGCGGGTGATTACCACGCTGCTTTGCTTCTCTTCCGGCGCGCCCGGCGGTATCTTTGCGCCGATGCTGGCGCTGGGGACGCTGCTGGGCACGGCGTTTGGCATGGCGGCGACGCCGCTGTTTCCGGCCTATCATCTGGATGCCGGCACCTTTGCCATCGCCGGGATGGGGGCGCTGCTCGCCGCCTCGGTTCGCGCGCCGTTGACCGGCATCGTGCTGGTGCTGGAGATGACCGATAACTATCAGCTCATTTTGCCAATGATTATTACCTGTCTCGGCGCAACACTATTGGCACAATTCCTCGGCGGTAAGCCTTTATACTCGACTATTCTGCAGCGCACCCTGGCAAAACAAAAGGCGGAACAGGAAGCAAAGGCGCAGCCGGTCGGCGGGGAGAATACTTGAACGATTTACTCGGGTATTGGATAATGGCTCAAAAGGTCGGGTTATTCTTTAACCGGTCAGAAGTATCAATGGGAGCATAAAATGAGTGATGACGTAGCGTTGCCGCTGGAGTTTACCGAAGCCGCGGCGATTAAAGTAAAAGACCTGATTGCGGATGAAGACAATCCGAACCTGAAACTGCGCGTGTACATCACCGGTGGTGGCTGCAGCGGTTTCCAGTACGGCTTTACCTTCGACGATCAGGTTAACGAAGGCGATATGACTATCGAGAAGCAGGGCGTCGGCCTGGTGGTTGACCCAATGAGCCTGCAGTATCTGGTCGGCGGCGCCGTCGATTATACCGAAGGTCTGGAAGGCTCGCGTTTTATCGTGACCAACCCGAATGCGAAAAGCACCTGCGGCTGCGGCTCCTCGTTCAGCGTCTAAAGATAGTGCGCCCGGGAGCCTCTTCTCCCCAGCCCTCTCATACAGCGAGAGGGAGCAAACGCTAAAAACGGTAACGTTAAGGTTACCGTTTTGCTTTTATTACCGTCCATTCTCATCAAGCGCGAACGTTGGCAGCTTCAGGTGCCAGCGGATGGCCGCCAGCCTGATGACCAGCGTGACCACCATACCTATCATCGCCGCGTTTTCTAACGGAACCTGAAAGGTGTAGTACGCCGTCGCATGCACGATGCCGCCAACGATGCAGGCCGTCGCGTAGATTTCCGTACGCAGAATCATCGGGATTTCACGCGCCAGCACGTCGCGGATGATTCCCCCGCCGACGCCGGTGACGACGCCCATGCAGACGGCCACCAGCGGTCCGCTATGGGCAAGAAAGGCTTTGTTGACGCCAATACCGACAAATACCGCCAGACCGACGGCGTCCAGCACCGGCAGCACCCATTTCGGTAACCGGCGCGGCTGGCGTACCAGCAGGATAGTGAACATACTGGTGACCATCGCCACCACCAGATCGGTAGGGTCTTTAACCCAAAATACCGGGCCGTTAGCAAGGGCCATATCGCGAATGGTGCCACCGCCCACCGCGGTCACCACGCCTAATACCAGCACGCCGAAAGGGTCCATGCGCAGCTTTCCAGCCAGCAGGACGCCGGAGATGGCAAACACGGCGGTGCCAATGATATCCAGCCAATAGACAAGCATCGTCAGTTCCCACTTAGAATCTATCCCATTAGGCTTTTTTATTTGCCAGTCTGGCCCCGGGCAGTGCTCACAGCCCCCACGTACCACATGTACGCTCCGGGTGTTCCGCGCCGCCCGTGTCCAAACTGGCTGCAACAATTGCGCCTGGTGGGATAGCCTTTTAGCACCTGGGTTAGCAGGTGATTATTTTATCTGCTCGAGCGCAGTACAGAGTTGTTTTGCGGCGAGAATAATACGTGGGCTCGCGCGTTCAAACCAGTCGCCATGTAGCGCAATAAAAGAAATTTTTAGCTGATTCTGCCAATAGCGCTCAACGGCGGGAAGTTGACTGGCGTCGCCGGCGATGACAATGGCCTGCGGCTGCCTTGCCAGTACCTGTTCACGGCTCACCTGCGGCCAGGGAACCCGGCTGGCGGCAAAAATGTTTTCTCCCCCACACAGCGTCAGAACCTGATCCTGAATCGAGCCTTTGCTGGTGGTAAAGAGAGGGTTGGCGCCGAACTGTAAAAAAACGCGTTTTTTCGGCCCGCTCGCGTAGCGGGTTTTTAAGGCCTGGTACGCGTCCTGCATTTTCTGCGCCGCCTGCCGCGCCTTTTCCGGCTGCGGGCTCCACTGCGCCAGCTGACGAAGCGTTGCGATAATCTCTTCGATGGTCGATGTTTCGACCCAGATGACTTTTATCCCGAGCGAGCTTAGCTGATTCACCTGGCGTTCAGCGTTACCGCCGCGCCACGCCAGCACCAGGTCGGGCTTAAGGGCGACGATGCGTTCCAGATTCATCCCCTGCCAGCTGGAGACCTGCTCTATCTTTGCGGCTTCCGGGGGATAATCGGAATAGCTGCTGACGCCAACCGGCGTAATACCGGCGGCAAACGCCAGTTCAGTATTGGCGGGAGATAGCGTAATCACCCGCGGCGCGGCGAAAAGCCACGCCGGGGCAAGCAGCATCAGGACGGCAAGCGCCGCGTTGAGCGACTTAGCCACGAGCCAGGTGCTGCACCAGGTTTTCCACCATCAGGGTGGATTGCTTCGCGGCAACGGCGAGAAACTCGTCGAAGCTCAGATGCGACTGCTGATCGGCAACATCGGAGATCGCGCGAACGACAACAAACGGTACGCCATAGTTGTGGCAGACGTGCGCGATGGAGGTGGCTTCCATTTCTACCGCGACGGCCTGCGGGAAGTTGTGGCGGATTTTGGCGAGACCAATGGAACCGTTGATGAATGCGTCGCCGCTGACAATGAGTCCGCGAACCGCATTAAGATTCAGCGCGCTGATGCAGGTCTCTGCGGCGGCAATCAGCTTATCATCGGCTTTGAAACCGGCAGGGCAGCCCGGCAGCTGGCCATACTCATAGCCAAACGCGGTGACGTCCGCGTCGTGATAGCGCGTTTCGTCGGAGACAACGATATCGCCAACCTTCAGGGTCGACGCGAGGCCGCCCGCAGAACCGGTGTTAATAATCACATCCGGCTTGCAGTGCTCCATCAGAAGGGTGGCGCCCATGGCGGCGGCGACTTTGCCAATGCCCGATTTCAACAAAGCGACATCAACGCCCTGCAGCTGGCCGGTGTAGATTTCGCTGCCGCCGATAGTGATGGTCTGGCGGTTGTCGATTTTGTCGCGCAGAAGGGTAACTTCTTCTTCCATTGCGCCAATAATACCGATTTTCATAGATTTACTCGCGATGTGTGGGTTTTAGCGGCATAGTCTATCATGCGCTTAGAAGGAAACGTTATTGCTCGCTCGGGGGAGATCATGGCTAAGATCGATTTTCGCAACAAGATTAACTGGCGTCGCCGCTACCGTTCACCGCAGGGCGTTGAGACGGAGCGTGAAATCCTGCGAATTTTCGAAAGCGATCGCGGACGCATCATCAACTCGCCGGCAATCCGCCGGCTGCAGCAAAAAACGCAGGTTTTCCCGCTGGAGCGCAATGCCGCGGTGCGTACGCGGCTGACCCACTCTCTGGAAGTTCAGCAGGTGGGCCGCTACATCGCCAAAGAGGTGCTGAGTCGTCTGAAAGAGCAGAAGCTGCTGGAAAGCTACGGGCTGGATGAGCTTACCGGGCCGTTCGAGAGCATTGTTGAAATGGCCTGCCTAATGCACGATATCGGCAATCCGCCATTTGGCCATTTTGGCGAGGCGGCAATTAATGATTGGTTCAGCCAGCGGCTTTTCCCCGGCGATGCGGCCAGCCAGCCGTTAACCGACGATCGCTGCGTGGTTGCGGCGCTGCGCCTGCAGGAAGGCGATAGCCAGCTGAATGAGCTGCGGCGTAAGGTTCGCCAGGACTTATGCTGGTTTGAAGGCAATGCGCAGGGTATTCGCTTAGTGCATACGCTGATGCGCATGAATCTCACCTGGGCGCAGGTGGGCTGTATTCTAAAATATACGCGTCCGGCATGGTGGCGCGGGGAACCGCCGGCTAGCCACAATTATTTAATGAAAAAACCTGGTTATTATTTAGCCGAAGAGGGCTATGTTGCGAGGTTGCGTAAAGAACTGGATCTGGCTCCTTACAATCGCTTCCCATTAACGTGGATTATGGAAGCCGCGGATGATATCTCATATTGCGTCGCCGACCTTGAAGATGCGGTAGAAAAACGCATCTTCAGCGTAGAGCAGCTTTATCAGCATCTCTATGAAGCCTGGGGCGTTCACGAAAAAGGTTCCTTGTTTAATCAGGTTGTCGAAAACGCCTGGGAGAAATCGCGTGCGAATTCTCTGAGCCGGAGTACCGAAGATCAGTTTTTTATGTATTTACGGGTTAATACGCTCAATAGGCTGGTACCGTATGCGGCGCGGCGGTTTATTGATAACCTGGCGAAGATTTTTAGCGGTGACTTTAACCATGCGCTGCTTGAGGACGATAGCGATTGCAGCCAGCTTCTTGAACTATATAAAAATGTCGCGGTAAAACATGTGTTTAGCCATCCGGATGTCGAGCAGCTGGAGCTGCAGGGCTATCGCGTGATCAGCGGTCTGTTAGATATATACCAGCCGCTGTTAAAATTATCGCTGGATGAGTTTAGTTTGCTGGTGGAAAAAGAGCGGGTGCGAAGTTTACCGATTGCATCACGTCTTTTTCAGAAACTTTCAACTCGTCATCGGTTAGCTTACATAGAAGCCGTAAATAAGATTTCGCGCAATAATCCGGAGTTTCCAGTGATGGAATATTATTATCGCTGTCGTCTCATTCAGGACTATATCAGCGGAATGACCGACTTGTATGCATGGGATGAATATCGACGATTGATGGCCGTAGAATAAGGGTGAGTTTTGTAAAGACGGACAATAAATTTTTACTTTTACCAAAACTTCATTCCGGAACTTCGCGCTATAAAATGACTCTGATAGTCACCAACACAGCAACTATTCGTTATCTGAAATTGAGATTGAAACCTATGAAAAAAACCACGTTAGCAATGAGTGCCCTGGCTCTGAGTTTAGGTCTGGCGTTGTCCCCTCTCTCTGCGAGCGCGGCGGAAACAGCTTCTTCGGCGACTAATGCGCAGCAGATGCCAAGCCTGGCGCCGATGCTGGAAAAAGTGATGCCGTCGGTCGTGAGCATTAACGTTGAGGGGAGCACCACCGTTAATACGCCGCGGATGCCGCGTAACTTCCAGCAGTTCTTTGGCGACAATTCGCCGTTCTGTCAGGATGGTTCTCCGTTCCAGAGCTCTCCGTTCTGTCAGGGCGGCGGGCAGGGCGGTGCGCCGGGTAGCGACGGCGGCCAGCAGCAGAAATTTATGGCCCTTGGTTCCGGGGTGATTATTGATGCCGCTAAAGGCTATGTTGTGACTAACAACCACGTCGTGGATAACGCGACTACTATCAAAGTTCAGCTCAGCGATGGCCGCAAGTTCGACGCGAAAGTGGTCGGCAAAGACCCGCGTTCTGATATTGCGCTGATTCAAATCCAGGATCCGAAAAACCTGAGCGCGATTAAGCTGGCGGACTCTGACGCCCTGCGCGTCGGTGATTACACCGTGGCGATCGGTAACCCGTTTGGCCTGGGCGAAACCGTGACCTCGGGGATCGTTTCCGCCCTGGGCCGTAGCGGCCTGAACGTTGAAAACTATGAAAACTTTATCCAGACCGATGCGGCGATCAACCGCGGTAACTCCGGCGGCGCGCTGGTTAACCTGAACGGCGAGCTGATCGGTATCAACACCGCGATTCTGGCGCCGGACGGCGGCAACATTGGTATCGGCTTCGCTATTCCGAGCAACATGGTGAAAAACCTGACCGATCAGATGGTCAAATTTGGCCAGGTTAAGCGCGGTGAGCTGGGCATCATGGGGACCGAGCTGAATTCCGAACTGGCGAAAGCGATGAAAGTTGACGCTCAGCGCGGCGCGTTCGTCAGCCAGGTGATGCCGAACTCGGCGGCCGCTAAGGCGGGGATTAAAGCCGGCGACGTGATTACCACGCTGAACGGTAAATCGATCAGCAGCTTTGCCGCGCTGCGTGCCCAGGTGGGTACCATGCCGATCGGCAGCAAAGTCGAGCTTGGCCTGCTGCGTGACGGCAAGCCGGTGACGGTGACCGTTGAGCTGCAGCAGAGCAATCAGAACCAGGTTGACTCAAGCACCATCTTCAACGGTATTGAAGGTGCGGAAATGAGCAACAAAGGTCAGGATAAAGGCGTCGTGGTGAGTAACGTGAAAGCGGGAACGCCGGCGGCGCAGATTGGCCTGAAGAAAGGCGATATTATCGTTGGCGCGAACCAGCAGCCGGTGAAAAATATTGCCGATCTGCGCAAAATTTTTGATGCCAAACCGTCGGTTCTGGCGCTGAATATCCAGCGCGGCGATACGTCGATTTATCTGCTGATGCAGTAATCCCTGACGGTTCGCAAAGCCCCTTTTCTCCTTGCGGAGGAAAGGGGCTTTTTTATTTCTGCCGCCCCTTCCATTTTTCGTTCTGTGATATCTTCCACAACTCCATATTTCTTAGCCCGGCTTTGTGCAAATGCACAATGCGGCGTGTTGCCAACTCTTTTATGCTGTTAGCCTGCTCACGGGAGGGTTACATGGCTGGCTGGCATCTTGATACCAAAATGGCTCAGGATATCGTGGCGCGTACGATGCGCATCATTGATACCAATATTAACGTAATGGATGCCCGCGGGCGCATTATCGGTAGCGGAGACCGCGAGCGAATTGGTGAATTGCACGAAGGCGCGCTATTAGTGCTTTCCCAGGGCCGCGTTGTCGATATTGATGATGCCGTTGCCCGACATCTGCACGGCGTGCGCCAGGGGATCAACCTGCCGCTGCGTCTGGAAGGGGAGATCGTCGGCGTTATCGGCCTGACCGGCGAACCGGAGTCGCTGCGTAAATACGGTGAACTGGTGTGTATGACCGCCGAGATGATGCTGGAACAATCGCGGCTGATGCATCTCCTGGCCCAGGATAGCCGTCTGCGCGAAGAGCTGGTGATGAACCTGATTCAGGCGGAAGAGAACACCCCGGCGCTGACCGAGTGGGCCCAGCGTCTGGGGATCGATCTCAACCAACCGCGCGTGGTGGCTATGATTGAAGTGGATAGCGGCCAGCTGGGCGTAGACAGCGCGATGGCGGAGCTGCAGCAGCTCCAGACCGCGTTGACCACGCCGGACCGTAATAATCTGGTGGCCATTGTCTCGCTGACCGAAATGGTGGTACTGAAGCCCGCGCTGAACGCCTTTGGCCGCTGGGATGCGGAAGATCACTGCAAACGGGTCGAGCAGCTCATTAGCAGGATGAAAGAGAATGGTCAGCTGCGTTTTCGCGTGGCGCTGGGAAACTTTTTTACCGGACCGGGCAGCATTGCTCGCTCGTATCGCACCGCCAGAACCACCATGATGGTCGGTAAACAGCGGATGCCGGAGAGCCGTAGCTATTTTTACCAGGATTTGATGCTGCCGGTACTGCTGGATAGCCTGCGCGGCGGCTGGCAGGCTAATGAGCTGGCGCGCCCGCTGGTTCGCCTGAAGGCGATGGATAACAACGGCCTGCTGCGTCGCACCTTACAGGCCTGGTTTCGTCATAACGTGCAGCCGCTGGCGACGTCGAAAGCACTGTTTATCCACCGTAATACGCTGGAATACCGTTTGAACCGTATCTCTGAGCTGACGGGGCTGGATTTGGGTAATTTTGACGATCGTCTGCTGCTGTATATTGCGCTACAGCTCGATGAGCAGCGCTAAAAACACTCCCGCCTGCGGCGGGAGTGGGGACGGGAATTACAGGCGCTGCAGTCCGCGGGCCGTGACTTGCCAGGAGACGGTATGAGGCTGTGGCCAGGCGTTACCGTTTTGCGGGTTGATAATGACGGAGCGATCGCCGGCTTCGGCATGGAAGACTTCGATGATATAGCCCTCATCAAGTATTGCCGTATCTATATAGTCGCCAAGCTGCGATGAGCCTTTAATGGACTGGCGATAAACCACCGAGCCGCGCGTATTGTAGATATTCACCGCGGCATAGGCCGTCGTAAAGTGCTTATTCGGCACCACGGGGCTGGCGGTAAAGGTGAGCGCGCCGCGGCCAATATCCATCTCCATCGTCGCAAAACGAATATTATCATTGCCCAGTAGCTGCCAGCAGAAGAGATCGCCATACAGCTCTGTAGCCTCGTCCTCAGCATCCGTAGTTTCTTTATCCTCCGGGTCTGGCACCAGCGAACAGGCCTCCAGCCCATCCTTCACTACCCGCCAGCGGTTGTGCTGCTTCAGCGTAATGGCGCGATGCGTCGTATCATTGCTGGCGCTGGAGCGGAATGGCTCATCATGGAAAACCTCAATGATCATGTTTTCAGCGAGGGCGATAGTTTCGATGTTTGCCAGGTTGTTGGTCGCTCCGGCATAGCTGCGGTGATAAACCACCGTTTCGTCCGCCCCGGTTACCGTAATGCTGGCGTAGGTATGGGAGACATAATACGGGTGCGGCGCGCCGGTACGGGTGGTGACCATCATGGCGTGCTGTTGATTATCGATAACGATCTGGCAAAAATCTTTGTTGCCCTGTCCTCTGAGATTGAGGGTCACGCTCTTGCCCGTGAACTCGCCCGGTTCACTATTATCCTGAGGCAGAACATCGGCATACTCTTTAAGCAGCCTGCTGCGCTGGGGCTCTTCAATATGGGAGAGCATCAGCCAGAGATCGTTTTTACATACGCTCTCTTCCTGCGCTAATAGCGAAGGCTGGTTACGCATCGCCTGAGCGTCATGCTCGAAAATAGCCAGTAAATCTTCCGCCGGATTATTATCGAGGATAAAGTTGTAAAGCCCACTCTCATCAATACGCATCAGCTGGCATTTCTCGCCCGCGATCAGCGGTAAATACTCTGGGGAGGCTTTCAGACGTCCCGGCTCGACGTGAGTAATATACAAGTGATAGTGAGGGCCGAAGGGAATAATCACCTTACCGGTGGCGCAGTTTGTGCCGTTCATATTGCGCTCAAAGACTTTTTCGCCGCTGGCGGAAAGTACGCATACGCCGGCATAGAGCGCGTCAGGGTAGTTGTTGTGCGGCGTGGCGCTGGTAATATTCAGCGTAAGCTGCTGATTTTCTAAATCGATATCCAGATATGCAAACGGCGTGTCGCCAATACCTAAAAAGCTCATTGTCACGTTACGCCCGCGGGTATCGCGTTGTCGGGTGTAGTTGATGGTAGCCGCATTCGCCCCTTCTTTTACGACGAGATAGCTGATATCCGGACGATATTTTTGTGAACGGCCTTTCGGAGGATCGATCTGGTAAACGCCGACTGGAATATCATTCAGGATCAACGTGTCATCATTAACAACCAGTGAATAATGCGTGCCACAATTATCTTTAATCGTCAGCGTTCGCCCGTAAATTTGTTCCAGCTGGTCGATATTGAACGTCAGGGATAGCGTCCCCGTTTTGCCTAATGCCGCCAGTTCGCTGTTATCCACCAGCCACACGAAGGAGTCCAGCCCCAGCTGCCGCCGCGCGCTATCCCATTCGCTTTGCGGAAGGAAAAGATACAGCGGATAGAGCGGTTTTGCCGCCAGCGCGGCGATATCTCCCTTAGTGGTAATTTCCAGCGTTAAGCCGCATAGCTCGATAAACGGCGTGACATCATACCCTGCGGCGGCGGCAATGGCGGTAGCCAACATATCGATAAGCTGATAATCGGACGGCCGGAAGCTATCGCCGTTGGCCAGTTCACGATAGTTCTGGTTAAAGGCGCTGAAGGCTTTGGTTCCTGCTTTTAGCAACATCAGCATCAGGAATTGCAGGCGCGGACGCAGGCCCCAGCTGGCGACCGGCGTCTGGTCTTTTATATAGGTCATCAGCTGGAGTTCCTGTACGGCCTGCTGACCATAGTTATAGAGCCAGCCATCCACATAGAGATGATTATCCTGGCTCAGGGTAAGCTGCTGATAGAAAGCGGCGTAAATATTGTTCCACACCTCATTGACGGGCAGAGTGGTGTCCTGCATAAATTTGCCCTGATACCCGTGCGCAATTTCATGAAGAATAACCCACTGCGTCGCAACGTTATCCAGCCAGCCTTCACCTAACGTTGATGATGTATGTGCGCACCACCAGGGGTGATAATAGGCTGCGCCGACGCCGTGTTTATCTGCCCGCACAAAGTAGCGGTTGGCGACATCCTGGTTCCACGGCGCATCCGGGCGATCGCTTAGCCCAGCCCAGTCGTTATAGCATTTGAAAAGGTGGGTGTAATAAGCGTGTAGCGAGGATAAGCCCGCTTTCATCGCATTATCGCGGTCGGCGTAGGGCAGCAGCAGGTTAATCACATCTAAATCAAGCAGCGCGAGTGCGGATTGATTTTTCTCCCAGCTGAGGAAAAATTCATCCTCAGATTGTCCTGCTTTCCAGCACGGCAGCGGTTTAGTTGCGGCAGGTTGCTGGTAGATGACGGTGAATTCGCTGGACTGGTCGGTAAACAGCGTATCGACAAAAGGAACGGTGTCGACCGTGGCGCTGACCGTTTTCCAGCCGGTGGCGATCGTGCTGGTGCTTTCTAGCGCGGTATCATTGCAAAGCAGGCGCAGAATCGAGTTGCCGTTGCTGATATCCGGTTGGCGAATGTGCAGCGGCGTATTGGCGGGCAGAATAAAGCCCAGCGGCTGGCGATCGTGCTGCCGTCCTTTTTCAAAACCGGTCTTATCCAGCCAGGGCGCAGATTGTAGGGTATAAAATTTTTGTTCAATTTCCTGTGTCATCGTATGATCTCCTTTCAGGTGGAAATTGAACATACAGCGACTTATTTTATTATGTCATTCATGTAGATAGGGATATGAGATGAAATGATATCAGAGAGGAATAGCTGATATTCGCTGATGCTGCCGGTGGGGGTGAGTGAGAAAAAAGAGGATGAGGCAGAGAGAAACAGGGCCAGCATCTGGCCCGTATCAGGCTTACTTATTGCGGGTCAGTTTTTCCAGATCGGATTCGATTTCGCTGATCTTATTCGTCACCACGCTTTCGAGGTGACGCAGATCGTCGAGGATCTTACGTTTCAGATCGATTTCGGTGCGATCGCGCTGACAGATTTGATCCAGCTCGTCGATGATATAGCGTAGATTAGGGCTAATCTCCTGGACTTCTTTATATCCCTGGCCCACGCCGTCGGCGACAACGGTTTTGCGCTGACGCGGATATTTGAACTTGACGCTCTTGGCGAAGAACTCGCCTTTATCCTTCTGAAAGTAGATTTTCAGAATGTCGTTATTGGCTTCCTGCCGCAGGCTATAGCGATCGATTTCATCAGGATTGGTAATACCAAGACTTTTCAGATTATCGTACATAACGGTACCTTTGATATCATCGTAATCTTTGAATAATTAACGAAAAAATCCATCTTCGCCAGCTCAATATATAAAAAAAGCGGGATGCCTCCCGCTTTTCATGCTGCTTAGTCGATGGTACGCAGAAGTTCGTTGATTCCAACCTTGCCGCGGGTTTTGGCATCGACTTTTTTGACGATAACCGCGCAGTATAGGCTGTACTTGCCATCTTTTGACGGCAGGTTGCCGGAGACGACGACGGATCCCGCCGGAACGCGGCCGTAGAAGACTTCACCGGTTTCGCGGTCGTAGATTTTGGTGCTCTGGCCGAGGTATACGCCCATGGAGATAACGGAACCCTCTTCGACGATGACGCCTTCAACGACTTCCGAACGCGCGCCGATAAAGCAGTTATCTTCGATAATGGTCGGGTTAGCCTGCAGCGGCTCCAGTACGCCACCGATGCCGACGCCGCCGGACAGGTGGACGTTTTTGCCGATCTGCGCGCAGGAACCCACGGTCGCCCAGGTATCAACCATCGAACCTTCGTCAACGTAGGCGCCGATGTTCACATAGGACGGCATCAGAACCGTGTTGCGAGCGATATACGCCCCCTGACGAACGGCCGCCGGCGGAACGACGCGGAAACCTTCTTTCTGGAAACGCGCTTCATCATAATCCGCGAACTTCATTGGGACTTTATCGAAGTAGCGGCTTTCCGCACCATCGATAACCTGGTTATCGTTAATACGGAAAGAGAGCAGAACCGCTTTCTTCAGCCACTGATGGGTGACCCACTGGCCGTCAACTTTTTCAGCGACACGCAGCGCGCCGGAATCAAGCAGAGAAATCACCTGGTTAACCGCTTCGCGGGTTACGGTATCCACGTTTGCCGGCGTGATGTCGGCGCGACGCTCAAAAGCGGACTCAATAACGTTCTGTAATTGCTGCATTGTTTACTCTTTCCATTTACTTAAAAAAAATACGTTACCCTTTATCGTTTGGATTGAGGGCCTCTGTCAACCGTTGTTGCACTTCTTGCTGTAGCTCATTATTAAGGGCGCGCCGGTCTGCGGTGGCGATTATAAATAAATCTTCTACTCGCTCACCAATTGTCGTAATTCGCGCGCCGTGGAGCGAAATTCCGAGGTCGGCAAACACCTGGCCGACGCGCGCTAACAGACCCGGCTGGTCGAGAGCAATCAGCTCAAGAAAGGATTTCCGGTCGGTATGCGTCGGCAGGAAATTCACCTCCGTCGGCACGGAAAAATGCCTCAGCTTCGCCGCCTGACGACGGGGCGCCGGCGGCTGCCAGCTGCGCTGGCTGATGGTCTGTTCCAGGCCCATGCGGATCATTTCGTGCCTGTCGGCGGAAAGCGGGCTGCCGTCCGGCTCAAGAACAATAAAGGTATCCATCGCCATGCCGTCGCGGGTGGTGAAGATCTGCGCATCGTGAACGCTAAGATTACGTCGATCCAGCTCGCCGCAAACGGCGGCGAAGAGGTAAGGACGATCCGGACTCCAGATGAAGATCTCGGTGCCCCCGCGCGAGGCGTGGGAACTGAGCAGGATCATCGGTTTGCTGAGATCGTGCTGCAGCAGATTACGCGCGTGCCAGGCGAGCTGGTTTGGCGTATGGCGCACAAAGTAGTTGGCGCGGCAGCGGTTCCAGATTTGGTGCAGCGCCTGTTCATTAATATTTTCCATCCGCAGCAGCGCCAGCGCCTGTAGCTGGTGGTGACGCACCCGCTCGCGCATATCCGGCGTGTTTTGCATCCCCCGGCGCAGCTGTTTTTCGGTGGCGAAATAGAGCTCGCGCAGCAGGCTCTGCTTCCAGCTGTTCCACAGGTTTTCGTTGGTGGCGCAGATATCGGCGACGGTCAGGCAAACCAGGTAGTGCAGACGGTTCTCCGTTTGCACCTCTTCGGCAAACTGCTTGATCACTTCCGGATCCTGAATATCGCGACGCTGGGCGGTGACCGACATCAGCAGATGATGACGCACCAGCCACGCCACCAGCTGGGTTTCGCGCGAGTTAAGACCGTGAAGCTCGGCGAATTTCAGCACGTCCTGCGCGCCGAGAATCGAATGGTCGCCGCCGCGTCCTTTCGCGATATCGTGGAAGAGGGCGGCGATAAGGATCAGCTCCGGATGCGTCAGGCGCGGCCACAGTTCAACGCACAGCGGATGGCGGCTGCGGGTCTCTTCTTTGGCGAAGCTCTCAAGCTTAAGCAGCACGCGGATCGTGTGTTCATCAACGGTATAGGCGTGAAACAGGTCAAATTGCATCTGACCGACAATATGCGACCATTGCGGCATATAGGCCCACAGCACGCTATGGCGGTGCATCGGCAGCAGCCCCCGGCTGACCGCGCCCTGATGGCGCAGCATGCTGAGGAACAGGGTCCGCGCTTCCGGAATATAGCAAAGCGGCTGCGTCAGATGACGGCGAGCGTGGCGCAGGTGGCGAAGCGTGGTGGAGTAGATGCCGGTAATGCTGCTGTTGCGCACCATCATAAAGAACATGCGCAGAATCGCCTGCGGTTCGCGGATGAACAGCGTGTCATCGCGCAGATCGATTAGCGTGCCGCGCAGCTGAAAATCATCGTCAATCGGCCGCGGCTTCTCATCTTCGGTGAGCGCCAGAATCGCCTCTTCGAACAGCTGGATCAGCATTTGGTTCAGCTCGCTCACCCGGCGGGTGACGCGAAAGAAATCCTTCATCATATGCTCGATCGGCTGGTTGCTTTCGCCTTCGTAACGCAGGCGACGGGCGACGCTGAACTGCCTGTCGAACAGCAGACGATTATCGTAGCGGTTGAGCTCCAGATGCAGCGCAAAGCGAATGCGCCACAGCTGATGCAGGCATTCGTTAAGCTCGTTGCGCTCGGCTTCGGTCAGGAAACCGAAGCCGACCATTTCATCAAGCGAGGTGGCGCCGAAATGGCGGCGCGCGATCCACTGCAGGGTGTGAATATCGCGCAGGCCGCCGGGGCTGCTTTTCACGTCCGGCTCGAGGTTATAGCTGGTCCCGTGATAGCGCTGATGGCGTACATTCTGCTCTTCGACTTTTGCCGCAAAGAACTTTTCCGATGGCCAGAAGCCGTCGCTGAATATGTGTTTTTGCAGTTCAAGGAACAGCGCGACGTCGCCAATAAGCAGACGCGATTCAATCAGGTTAGTGGCGACGCTGAGGTCCGACAGCCCCTCCAGCAGGCACTCTTCGAGGGTGCGCACGCTGTGGCCGACTTCCAGCTTGATATCCCACAGCAGCGTCAGCAGCTCGCCGACCTTCTGCGCCTGCTCATCGGGCAGCTTTTTACGGCTCAGGATAAGCAGATCGATATCGGAAAGCGGGTGCAGTTCGCCGCGGCCGTAACCGCCGACGGCGACCAGCGCGATGTCGTTCATCGACCCGAACCCGTACTCGACCCATAGCCGCTGAAGCAGCTGATCGATAAATTCGGTGCGCGCCTCAATCAATCTCTCTGCGGCGATGCCGTGGTCAAACGCTTCGCCCAGCCAGCGCTGAAAAGCGTCGATGTGCGCCTTGATAGCCGCGCAGTTGAAGTCGCTCTGCGGCCAGCGGCCCGGATTCGCCGGCTGGTCGGCCAGGGCAGGGGAGACAGTATCAGATAAAGAGTTGCTCATCGCGCCACCATAATAAAAAACTATCGCCCATAAAAAATCGCCGGGAGCGATTTTTTATGTCGCTTGCGGCGGCCCATAGGGTGACGGGCAGGACGCCCGTCATAAAAAATCGCCGGGAGCGATTTTTAACGTCGCTTGCGGCGGCCCACAGGGTGCCCGTCATAAAAAAGCCGGCTGGCGCCGGCTTTTCATCATTCGTTGTGCGAGATTATCGCCGGGATGGTGTCATCCTTGCGTAACGTCAGTATTTCGCAGCCGCTGTCTGTCACCACAATAGTATGCTCATACTGCGCAGACAAGCTCCGGTCTTTGGTTTTTACCGTCCAGCCGTCTTTCATACTGCGGATCTCTTTTTTACCCGCGTTGACCATCGGCTCAATGGTAAAGGTCATGCCGGGTTTGAGCACCACGTTGGTTTCCGGAGAGTCGTAATGCAGCACCTGCGGTTCTTCATGGAAACCGCGGCCGATACCGTGGCCGCAGTACTCGCGCACGACGGAGAAACCTTCGGCTTCAACGTATTTCTGGATAGCCGCGCCGATAGCGCGCAGATTAACGCCCGGTTTGACCATTTTCAGGGCCAGATAGAGGCTTTCCTGGGTAATGCGGCACAGGCGCTCGCCCAGAATGGTCGGTTTACCGACGATAAACATCTTCGAGGTATCACCGTGGAAATCATCTTTAATGACGGTGACATCAATGTTGACGATATCGCCATCTTTCAGCAGCTTGCCGTCGTCCGGGATCCCGTGGCACACCACTTCATTAATAGAGATGCAGACGGATTTCGGGAAGCCGTGGTAGCCCAGGCAGGCGGATACGGCTTTTTGTTCGTTAACGATATAATCGTTGCAGATACGATCCAGTTCGCCGGTGCTGACGCCCGGTTTTACGTAGGGTTCGATCATTTCCAGCACTTCAGCGGCCAGGCGGCCGGCAACGCGCATTTTTTCGATGTCTTCAGATGTCTTGATAGAAATAGCCATGGATTGTGTCCAGCAGTGTCGATTTTTTCGACAATAATAGATTATGTCTGAACAATGTTAACAGTCCGGGCGTCCTGCTGCCAAATTGAGAATCATTAGCAGCACGCGACGTCAACAACAGTTGGTGTCTGCTCCTGTTTTGTGGTATAAAGCGCGCCGGACTTCTGTTCCATTCTCAGATACACAAGATGGACTGAAGCGACAAATCTCACTTTGTGTAACAACACACACGTATCGGCACATATTCCGGGGTGCCCTTTGGGGTCGGTAATATGGGATACGTGGAGGCATAACCCCAACTTTTATCTATAGAGGTTTTAAACATGGCAACTGTTTCCATGCGCGACATGCTCAAGGCTGGTGTTCACTTTGGTCACCAGACCCGTTACTGGAACCCGAAAATGAAGCCTTTCATCTTCGGCGCGCGTAACAAAGTTCACATCATCAACCTTGAGAAAACTGTACCGATGTTCAACGAAGCTCTGGCTGAACTGAACAAGATCTCTTCTCGCAAAGGCAAAATCCTTTTCGTTGGTACTAAGCGCGCTGCAAGCGAAGCGGTAAAAGACGCTGCTAACAGCTGCGACCAGTTCTTCGTGAACCATCGCTGGCTGGGCGGTATGCTGACTAACTGGAAAACCGTTCGTCAGTCTATCAAACGTCTGAAAGACCTGGAAACTCAGTCCCAGGACGGTACTTTCGACAAGCTGACCAAGAAAGAAGCGCTGATGCGCACTCGTGAGCTGGACAAGCTGGAAAACAGCCTGGGCGGTATCAAAGACATGGGCGGCCTGCCGGACGCGCTGTTCGTTATCGACGCTGACCACGAGCACATCGCAATCAAAGAAGCAAACAACCTGGGTATTCCGGTATTTGCTATCGTTGATACTAACTCCGATCCGGACGGCGTTGACTTCGTTATCCCGGGTAACGACGACGCAATCCGTGCAGTTAGCCTGTACCTGAGCGCTGTTGCTGCTACCGTTCGTGAAGGCCGTTCTCAGGATCTGGCTTCTCAGGCGGAAGAAAGCTTCGTAGAAGCTGAATAATAAGGCATACCCTTATTTAGTACCGTGTATAAATAGGGGCCTCTTAGCGGCCCCTTTTTCACTTTCAAATCTGTCTGGTTCCTGGAACCGGGCCGATCACATCTCCCGAGGAATAAAGAATGGCTGAAATTACCGCATCCCTGGTAAAAGAGCTGCGCGAGCGTACTGGCGCAGGCATGATGGATTGCAAAAAAGCGCTGACTGAAGCGAACGGCGACATCGAGCTGGCAATCGAAAACATGCGTAAATCCGGTGCTATTAAAGCAGCGAAAAAAGCGGGCAACGTTGCCGCTGACGGCGTGATCATCACTAAAATCGATGGCACCTACGGCATCATTCTGGAAGTTAACTGCCAGACTGACTTCGTGGCTAAAGATGGTGGCTTCCAGGCATTTGCTAACAAAGTTCTGGATGCAGCTGTTGCAGGCAAAATCACCGACGTTGAAGTTCTGAAAGCACAGTTCGAAGAAGAACGCGTTGCGCTGGTTGCTAAAATCGGTGAGAACATCAACATCCGTCGCGTTTCTTCCCTGGAAGGCGAAGTTCTGGGCTCTTACCAGCACGGCGCGCGTATCGGTGTTCTGGTTGCCGCTAAAGGCGCGAGCGAAGAGCTGGTTAAACAGCTGGCTATGCACATCGCTGCAAGCAAGCCTGAATTCGTTAAGCCGGAAGACGTTTCCGCTGAAGTGGTCGAAAAAGAGTACCAGGTTCAGCTGGACATCGCTATGCAGTCTGGCAAGCCGAAAGAAATCGCAGAGAAAATGGTTGAAGGCCGCATGAAGAAATTCACCGGCGAAGTTTCTCTGACCGGTCAGCCGTTCGTTATGGACCCGAGCAAATCCGTTGCTCAGCTGCTGAAAGAGCACAACGCTGATGTGACTGACTTCATCCGCTTTGAAGTGGGCGAAGGCATTGAGAAAGTTGAGACTGACTTTGCAGCAGAAGTTGCTGCGATGTCCAAGCAGTCTTAATTTTCAAAAGGAGCCGCCTGAGGGCGGCTTCTTTTTGCGCCTAATGTGTAAATTCAGCCAACCGCTATAGTGGGCACGCTGAAAAGCGACGTACAATGTCGCCAGAATTAATTCATCTCATTCGTTGACAGTCTCAGGAAAGAAACATGGCTACCAATGCAAAACCCGTCTACAAACGTATTCTGCTTAAGTTAAGTGGCGAAGCTCTGCAAGGTTCGGAAGGCTTCGGTATTGATGCGAGCATACTTGACCGCATGGCTCAGGAAATCAAAGAACTGGTTGAGCTGGGTATTCAGGTTGGCGTAGTGATTGGTGGCGGTAACCTTTTCCGTGGTGCTGGTCTGGCGAAAGCGGGTATGAACCGCGTTGTGGGCGACCACATGGGCATGCTGGCAACGGTCATGAACGGCCTTGCAATGCGTGATGCACTTCATCGCGCCTATGTGAACGCCCGCCTGATGTCAGCGATTCCGCTGAATGGCGTGTGCGATAACTACAGCTGGGCGGAAGCTATCAGCCTGCTGCGTAACAACCGCGTGGTGATTCTTTCCGCGGGTACCGGCAACCCATTCTTTACCACCGATTCCGCTGCCTGCCTGCGCGGCATTGAAATTGAAGCCGATGTGGTACTGAAAGCCACCAAAGTCGACGGTGTATTTACCGCTGACCCGGCCAAAGATCCTTCCGCAACGATGTACGATCAGCTGACCTACAGCGAAGTACTGGATAAAGAGCTGAAAGTGATGGATCTTGCGGCCTTTACCCTGGCGCGTGACCACAAACTGCCGATTCGCGTATTCAATATGAATAAGCCTGGCGCGCTGCGCCGCGTGGTGATGGGTGAAAAAGAAGGCACATTAATTACTGAGTAATTCCCGTCAGCGTCAAATACGGGTAATATTCGGCCTTACTTTTTCGGGTTTTTGACCCGATGGTTTTCAACATGCTCTGTGGACGGAATGCTGCGGCTGACCCGCAGCCTGAAAGACGCTGAGCATAAACATGACTATACTTAGCTCACTTTTGCAGTGGGCGACCGTCTGGTCTGTCTGAGACAAGTTTTCAAGGATTCGTAACGTGATTAGCGATATCAGAAAAGATGCTGAAGTACGCATGGACAAATGCGTTGAAGCGTTCAAAACCCAAATCAGCAAAATACGCACGGGTCGTGCTTCTCCCAGCCTGCTGGATGGCATTATCGTGGAATACTACGGCACGCCGACTCCGCTGCGTCAGCTGGCTAGCGTAACGGTAGAAGACTCCCGCACGCTGAAGATCAACGTCTTCGATCGCTCCATGAGCCCGGCCGTTGAAAAAGCAATTATGGCTTCCGACCTCGGTCTGAACCCAAGCTCTGCGGGCAGCGATATCCGCGTTCCGCTGCCGCCGCTGACCGAAGAGCGTCGTAAAGATCTGACCAAAATCGTGCGTGGCGAAGCTGAACAGGCGCGCGTTGCCGTACGTAACGTTCGTCGCGATGCCAACGACAAAGTCAAAGCGCTGCTGAAAGAGAAAGAGATCAGCGAAGATGACGATCGCCGCTCTCAGGAAGATGTGCAGAAAATGACTGATGCTGCTATCAAGAAAGTTGATGCGGCGCTGGCGGATAAAGAAGCGGAACTGATGCAGTTCTGATTCTCTGCCGACACGCAGGTCTGACGATCGGCCTGCGTAAAATCTGAAACGCCGTACAGGAGACCGTACGCTCAATTTTCGGGATTGCGTTTAGACGGCTGGCCTTGTAGCCTTTGGCGCCATGTCAAAGGCCTTGCGCCTCCGCTCTGTCAACCGATAATTGATGCATAAGGGTTTGCTGGCGGCGTTTTGCTTTTTATCCTGTCTTCATTATTCTGGACGCCTCATGAAGCAATTAACCATTCTTGGTTCGACCGGTTCTATCGGCTGCAGCACGCTGGATGTGGTGCGCCATAATCCTGATAGCTTTTCTATCACCGCGCTGGTCGCCGGGAAAAATGTCGACCGTATGGTTGAACAATGTCTGGAATTCTCCCCTCGTTACGCGGTAATGGACGATGCGCACAGCGCGGAGCTGCTGCGTGCGCAACTGCGCGAGCAGGGCAGCCGAACGGAAGTCATGAGCGGCCAGCAGGCGGCGGCAGAAGTGGCGGCGCTCGACGAGGTTGAGCAGGTGATGGCGGCGATTGTCGGCGCAGCAGGACTGGTGCCGACGCTCTCAGCCATTCGTGCGGGTAAAACGGTGCTGCTGGCGAACAAAGAGTCGCTGGTGACCTGCGGCCGTCTGTTTATGGATGCCGTGCAGCAGTACGGCGCACGATTGTTGCCGGTTGATAGCGAGCATAATGCGATTTTTCAGAGTATGCCGGAAACAATTCAACATAATCTGGGATACGCTGATTTAACCCAGAACGGCGTGGCGTCGATTCTGCTCACCGGCTCCGGCGGTCCCTTCCGGGAAACGGCGATTTCTGAACTGGCGGCGATGACCCCCGATCGGGCATGCAAGCATCCAAACTGGTCGATGGGGCGCAAAATATCTGTCGATTCGGCCACCATGATGAACAAAGGGCTGGAGTATATCGAAGCCCGCTGGCTGTTCAACGCCTCGGCGCAGCAGATGGAAGTCCTGATCCATCCGCAATCGGTGATTCACTCGATGGTACGTTATCAGGATGGCAGCGTCCTGGCGCAGCTCGGTGAGCCGGATATGCGTACGCCGATTGCCCACACGATGGGCTGGCCAAAACGCCTTAATTCTGGCGTGAAACCGCTGGATTTCTGTCAGTTGAGCACTCTGAGCTTCTCGGCGCCGGATTACGGCCGTTACCCCTGCCTGAAGCTGGCCATGGAGGCTTTTGATGTCGGTCAGGCGGCGACCACGGCGCTGAATGCGGCAAATGAAGTTTCGGTCGCGGCGTTTCTGAACGGGGATATTCGCTTTACCGATATTGCGGCGATAAATCAGGGGGTGCTGGATCAACAGGCGTTAAATGAGCCGCAAAGTATTGATGAAGTGCTGGCTATTGATGCGATGGCCCGGGTAAGCGCAGGCCAGCTCCTGACGGCGTGGCGCAAATTCTGATACGCGTTGTGATATTTGTGGGCGCTGTGCTTCAGTGATATAGTCTGCGCCATCCGATCGTTGCATTTTGGTGTGAAAGATTACGGTGGCCGTGGCAAGACACGGCTTTTTTGCGTAAAGCTTTTGGTTGTTCTCTGCGATTGGCCGTAGCTCCGGCACCGGATAAAAATGCGTATCCAGCGCTGACCGGTGGCCCGTGTTTAGTAGCTTAGCTAATCCTTATTATGGACTTAAAACGCGTTATGTTGTCTGCTAATCAAACTGTCAGCGAAATGTTGCCTGCGCATGGCTGTCGTCATGTGGCCATTATTATGGATGGCAACGGGCGTTGGGCAAAACGGCAAGGAAAGATCCGCGCCTTTGGCCATAAAGCCGGCGCTAAATCTGTTCGTCGCGCCGTCTCTTTCGCGGCGAATAATGGTATTGAAGCGTTGACGTTATACGCGTTCAGCAGTGAAAACTGGAATCGCCCGGCGCAGGAAGTCAGCGCGCTGATGGAGCTGTTTGTCTGGGCGCTGGATAGCGAAGTGAAAAGTCTGCACCGGCATAATGTGCGCCTGCGTATTATCGGCGAGACCACGCGCTTCAATGCGCGTCTCCAGGAGCGTATTCGCAAAGCGGAGGCGCTGACTGAGAACAACACCGGTTTGACCCTGAATATTGCGGCGAACTACGGCGGCCGCTGGGATATCGTCCAGGGCGTTCGTCATCTGGCCAAACAGGTGCAAGACGGGGTGCTTCAGCCCGAGCAAATCACAGAAGAGATGCTGAGCCAGCAGGTCTGCATGCATGAACTGGCTCCCGTAGATTTAGTTATTAGGACCGGGGGAGAGCATCGCATTAGTAATTTTTTGATTTGGCAAATTGCCTATGCCGAACTTTACTTTACGGATGTTCTTTGGCCCGATTTCGCTGAACAGGACTTTGAAGGTGCACTCCATGCCTTTGTTAATCGAGAGCGTCGCTTCGGCGGCACTGAGCCGGGCGGCAACAATGCCTGATGGGGGTCACTTTTGCTGAAGTATCGCCTGATTTCTGCTTTCGTCTTAATACCCGTTGTTATTGCGGCGCTTTTTTTACTGCCGCCCGCGGGTTTTGCCATCGTTACGCTAGTCGTCTGTATGCTCGCCGCGTGGGAGTGGGGGCAATTTAGCGGTTTCACTTCAACGACCCAGAGAGTCTGGCTGTCAGTGCTTTGCGGTCTGCTGCTGGCGCTGATGCTATTCCTGATGCCGGAATACCATTATGACGTTCATCAACCGCTGGTTGAGGGCGCGCTATGGGCGTCATTAGGCTGGTGGGTCGTCGCGCTGCTTTTAGTGCTCACTTACCCCGCTTCAGCGGCTTTCTGGCGCAATTCAAAAACGCTCCGTCTGATTTTTGGCGTCCTGACCATCGTGCCGTTTTTTTGGGGCATGCTGGCGCTTCGGGCCTGGCATTATACCGATGACCATTATAGCGGTGCGCTGTGGTTGCTGTACGTAATGATTCTGGTCTGGGGCGCGGATTCCGGCGCTTACATGTTCGGAAAAATGTTCGGTAAGCATAAGCTGGCGCCGAAGGTTTCTCCGGGTAAAACCTGGCAGGGTTTTTTCGGCGGTCTGTTAACGGCAGCGGTTATCTCCTGGGCTTACGGCTGGTGGGCCCATCTGAATGTCACGCCGATGGTGCTGCTGGTGTGTTCTATTGTCGCGGCCCTGGCTTCGGTACTCGGCGACCTGACCGAAAGCATGTTTAAACGCGAAGCTGGCATTAAAGATAGCGGAAATCTGATTCCCGGACACGGCGGTATTCTCGATCGTATCGATAGCCTGACGGCCGCGGTGCCCGTGTTTGCTTGCCTACTCTTGTTGGTTTTCAGGACGATTTGACGGAAGGTTTTATGCTGAGCGTTCTCTGGAATTTGGCTGCTTTTATTATTGCGCTGGGCGTGTTGATCACCGTCCATGAGTTTGGCCATTTCTGGGTTGCTCGCCGCTGCGGTATCCGCGTTGAGCGTTTCTCAATCGGCTTTGGCAAAGCGCTGTGGCGCCGTTTTGACAAGCAAGGAACGGAATTTATTATCGCCCTTATTCCGCTGGGCGGTTATGTCAAAATGCTTGACGAACGCGTTGAGCCCGTGGCCCCAGAGATGCGTCACTCCGCGTTTAACAACAAAACCGTCGGCCAGCGCGCCGCCGTTATTGCCGCGGGGCCAATCGCGAACTTCCTTTTTGCCATTTTTGCCTACTGGCTGGTGTTTATTATCGGCGTGCCAGGCGTGCGTCCGGTCGTTGGCGACATAACGCCCAACTCGATCGCCGCGCAAGCACAAATTGCAAAAGGAACGGAACTTAAAGCGATAGATGGCATCGAAACGCCTGATTGGGATGCAGTACGTATGGCGCTGGTGGCGAAGATAGGCGATCGGCAAACAATAGTTACGGTCGCCCCTTTCGGGACCAATCAACGTCAGGATAAAATCCTCGATCTGCAGCACTGGGCGTTTGAGCCGGATAAACAAGATCCGGTTGCCTCGTTGGGCATTCAGCCTCGCAGCGCGCAGATTGATACCGTCCTGGCTGAAGTACAATCTGACTCGGCGGCGCAGAAGGCGGGTTTGCAAGCGGGCGACAGGATCGTTAAAGTCGATGGTCAACCGTTAACGCAGTGGATGACGTTTGTTAATCTGGTGCGTGATAATCCGGGTAGAGCATTAGTTCTGGACATCGAGCGGCAGGGTAGTCCCCTGTCGGTGACCTTGACGCCGGATACGAAGTCTACCAAAGGCAAAGCGGAGGGGTTTGCAGGGGTCGTACCTAAGGTCATCCCGCTGCCTGATGAATATAAGACAGTGCGTCAGTACGGGCCATTTGCCGCCATCGCTGAAGCCACGGATAAAACCTGGCAGCTGATGTCGTTAACGGTCCGAATGCTGGGCAAATTGATAACCGGTGATGTCAAACTGAACAACCTCAGCGGGCCGATTTCTATCGCCCAGGGGGCTGGGATGTCAGCGGAATTTGGGTTGATTTACTATCTGATGTTCCTTGCGCTGATCAGCGTGAACCTCGGCATAATCAACCTGTTCCCGCTTCCCGTTCTCGACGGGGGACATCTGCTGTTTTTGGCGATTGAAAAGCTGAAAGGCGGGCCGGTATCCGAGCGAGTTCAAGACTTTAGTTATCGCATTGGCTCAATATTGCTGGTGCTGTTAATGGGGCTTGCACTTTTCAATGATTTCTCTCGGTTGTAAGAGAGTTTGTTAGGAAGAACGCATAATAACGATGGCGATGAAAAAGTTGCTCATAGCGTCGCTGCTGTTTAGCAGCGCAACCGTATACGGTGCTGACGGGTTCGTGGTGAAGGACATTCATTTCGAAGGCCTTCAGCGAGTCGCTGTTGGTGCGGCCCTCCTCAGTATGCCAGTGCGTCCTGGCGATACCGTAACCGATGATGATATCAGTAACACCATCCGTGCTCTGTTCGCCACCGGCAACTTTGAGGACGTCCGCGTACTGCGCGATGGTGATACCCTGCTGGTGCAGGTGAAAGAGCGTCCAACGATTGCCAGCATCACTTTCTCCGGTAACAAGTCGGTGAAAGATGACATGCTCAAGCAAAACCTTGAGGCATCCGGCGTGCGCGTAGGGGAATCCCTCGATCGCACCACGCTGGCTGATATCGAAAAGGGGCTGGAGGATTTCTACTACAGCGTCGGTAAGTACAGCGCCAGCGTTAAAGCTGTCGTGACGCCGCTGCCGCGTAACCGTGTCGACCTGAAGCTGGTATTCCAGGAAGGCGTCTCGGCGAAAATCCAGCAGATTAATATCGTTGGCAACCACGCATTCAGCACCGATGAACTCATTTCTACCTTCCAGCTGCGCGATGAAGTGCCGTGGTGGAACGTGGTGGGCGATCGTAAATATCAGAAACAGAAGCTGGCGGGAGATCTTGAAACGCTGCGCAGCTACTATCTGGATCGCGGCTATGCTCGTTTCAACATTGACTCCACGCAGGTTAGCCTGACGCCGGACAAAAAAGGTATCTACATCACCATCAACATTACCGAAGGCGATCAGTACAAGCTTTCTGGTGTGCAGGTGACGGGTGATCTGGCGGGGCATTCGGCAGAAATCGAAGCGCTGACCAAAGTGGAGCCGGGCGAGCTGTATAACGGCACCAAAGTGACCAAAATGGAGAATGACATTAAGAAACTCCTCGGTCGCTACGGCTATGCCTATCCGCGCGTTCAGTCCCAGCCGGAAATCAGCGATAGCGATAAGACCGTGAAGCTGCACGTGAACGTCGATGCGGGTAACCGCTACTACGTGCGTAAAATTCGCTTCGAAGGCAACGATACCTCGAAAGATGCCGTTCTGCGTCGCGAAATGCGTCAGATGGAAGGCGCCTGGCTAGGCAGCGACCTGGTCGATCAGGGTAAAGATCGTCTGAACCGTTTAGGCTACTTTGAAACGGTTGATACCGATACGCAGCGCGTTCCGGGCAGCCCGGATCAGGTTGACGTGGTCTATAAGGTTAAAGAGCGTAACACCGGTAGCTTTAACTTCGGCGTTGGTTACGGTACGGAAAGCGGCGTCAGCTTCCAGGCCGGCGTTCAGCAGGATAACTGGCTCGGTACCGGCTATTCCGTTGGGATTAACGGCACCAAAAACGACTATCAGACCTATACTGAACTGTCGGTGACGAACCCGTACTTTACCGTGGATGGCGTCAGCCTCGGCGGTCGTGTTTTCTATAACGACTTCGACGCTAACGATGCGGACCTGTCTGACTATACCAACAAAAGCTATGGTACAGACATCACGCTGGGCTTCCCGGTTAACGAATACAATACGCTGCGCGCGGGCCTGGGCTATGTGCATAACAAGCTGTCCAACATGCAGCCTCAGGTATCCATGTGGCGTTATCTGAATTCGATGGGGCAGTATCCGGACAACACCAACGACAGAAACTCGTTCAGCGCTGACGACTTCACCTTCAACTACGGCTGGACGTATAACAAGCTCGACCGTGGCTTCTTCCCGACCGAAGGCTCACGCGTCAACCTGAACGGTAAAGTGACGATTCCGGGATCGGATAACGAATACTACAAAGCGACGCTCGATACCGCGACCTATGTACCTATCGATGACGATCATAAATGGGTGATGTTGGGTCGTACCCGCTTTGGTTATGGCGATGGTCTGGGCGGTAAAGAGATGCCGTTCTATGAGAACTTCTATGCCGGTGGTTCAAGCACCGTGCGTGGCTTCCAGTCCAATACTATCGGTCCGAAAGCGGTTTATTTCCCGGCCAGCAGCCGTCATGACGACGACAGCAGCTACGATAACGAATGTAAGAGCAGCGAGTCCGCACCGTGTAAGTCTGATGATGCGGTGGGCGGTAACGCCATGGCGGTTGCCAGCCTTGAGCTGATCACCCCGACGCCGTTTATTAGCGATAAATATGCGAACTCGGTCCGTACTTCCGTCTTCTGGGATATGGGTACCGTGTGGGATACTCACTGGGATTCAGCCGCATATGGTGGTTACCCGGACTACAGCGATCCAAGCAATATCCGTATGTCTGCGGGTATCGCAGTACAGTGGATGTCGCCGTTAGGTCCGTTGGTATTCTCCTACGCTCAGCCGTTTAAAAAGTACGATGGAGACAAAGCCGAACAGTTCCAGTTTAACATCGGTAAAACCTGGTAATGGTATTGGCTACAATGGAATGTAAGTGCAGTTGCAGTATAGCGCTGACTATTGGCGATAACCGAGGTTATCGCCTGGCCACGCAAATAACGGTACCCCTGGGTACTCATGGGATGGTAAGGAGTTAATTGTGAAAAAGTGGTTATTAGCTGCAGGTCTGGGTTTAGCAATGGTAACTTCCGCTCAGGCGGCAGATAAAATTGCAATGGTTAACATGAACAGCCTCTTCCAACAGGTTGCCCAGAAAACAGGCGTTTCTAACACGCTGGAAAACGAGTTTAAAGGCCGCGCGAGCGAGCTGCAGCGTATGGAAGGCGACCTGCAGTCTAAAATGCAGCGTCTGCAGTCCATGAAAGCGGGCTCTGACCGTACCAAACTGGAAAAAGACGTGATGGCTCAGCGCCAGACTTTCTCCCAGAAAGCGCAGTCTTTCGAACAGGATCGTGCACGTCGTTCTAACGAAGAGCGCGGCAAGCTGGTGACTCGTATTCAGAGCGCCGTGCAGAGCGTGGCTAAAGATCAGAGCATCGATCTGGTTGTTGACTCTAATGCCGTTGCATACAACAGCAGCGATGTAAAAGACATCACCGCTGATGTGCTGAAACAGGTTAAATAAGTAATGCCTTCAATTCGACTGGCTGATTTAGCCCAGCAGTTGGATGCAGAATTACACGGTGATGGCGATATCGTCATCACCGGCGTTGCGTCCATGCAGTCCGCACAAGCGGGCGATATTACTTTCATGGTAAATCCTAAGTACCGTGAACACCTGGCCGCTTGCCAGGCATCTGCCGTCGTGATGACGCAGGATGATTTACCTTTTGCTCATAGCGCCGCGCTGGTAGTGCGTAATCCCTACCTGACCTACGCGCGCATGGCTCAAATTCTTGATACCACGCCGCAGCCGGCGCAGGATATCGCGCCCAGCGCGGTCATCGATGCGACGGCGAAGCTGGGTACCCACGTGGCGATTGGCCCCAACGCCGTGATTGAATCGGGCGTCATCCTCGGTGATAACGTGGTTATCGGCGCGGGCTGCTTCGTTGGGAAAAATACGAAAATAGGTGCCGGCTCGCGTTTATGGGCCAACGTCACCGTTTACCACGACATTGAGATCGGCGAGAATTGCCTGATCCAGTCCAGCACGGTGATTGGCGCAGATGGCTTCGGCTACGCGAACGATCGCGGCAACTGGGTTAAGATCCCACAGCTGGGTCGCGTGATTATTGGCGATCGCGTGGAGATTGGCGCCTGTACGACCATCGACCGTGGTGCGCTGGACGACACCGTCATCGGTAACGGCGTGATTATTGATAACCAGTGTCAAATTGCGCACAACGTGGTGATTGGCGACAACACCGCGGTTGCTGGCGGCGTGATCATGGCGGGCAGCCTGAAGATCGGCCGCTACTGCATGATTGGCGGAGCCAGCGTGATCAACGGCCATATGGAAATCTGCGATAAAGTCACCGTCACGGGGATGGGAATGGTTATGCGTCCTATCACCGAGCCAGGGGTTTACTCTTCAGGTATCCCGCTGCAGCCGAATAAGGTCTGGCGTAAGACCGCTGCGCTGGTACTGAATATTGATGATATGAGCAAGCGCCTCAAAGCCATTGAGCGCAAGGTTAATCAACAAGATTAGTGCTGCGTCCAGCCACATTAAATTTTCGGCCTGTTGCATTCATGAGATTGCCGCAGGCCGTGTTATTATTGCCTTTTAGGATATTTAGACAGGAAGAGTATTTTGACTACTGACACTCATACTCTGCACATTGAAGAGATTCTGGAACTTCTGCCTCACCGATACCCGTTCCTGCTGGTCGATCGCGTGCTGGATTTTGAAGAAGGTCGTTTTCTACGCGCAGTTAAAAATGTTTCTGTAAATGAGCCGTTTTTCCAGGGGCATTTCCCTGGTAAGCCGATTTTACCGGGCGTATTGATTCTCGAAGCTATGGCCCAGGCCACCGGCATTCTGGCATTCAAAAGCGTTGGAAAACTGGAACCGGGCGAGCTGTATTATTTTGCCGGGATTGACGAAGCGCGTTTCAAACGTCCGGTCGTGCCTGGCGATCAGATGATTATGGAAGTCACTTTTGAAAAAACCCGCCGCGGTCTGACTCGCTTTAAAGGCGTTGCAACCGTTGACGGAAAAGTGGTTTGCGAAGCAACGATGATGTGTGCCCGTAGCCGGGAGGCCTGATACGTGATTGATAAAACCGCCTTTATTCATCCTTCCGCCATTGTAGAAGAAGGCGCCGTTATTGGCGCTAACGTCCACGTTGGCCCGTTTTGTATTGTTGGTGCTAACGTCGAAATCGGCGAAGGTACCGTACTGAAATCTCACGTTGTCATCAACGGCCATACCAAAATTGGCCGCGATAACGAGATCTATCAGTTCGCTTCCATCGGCGAAGTTAACCAGGACCTGAAATATGCTGGCGAACCGACCCGCGTGGAAATTGGCGATCGCAACCGCATCCGCGAAAGCGTCACCATTCATCGTGGCACAGTACAGGGCGGTGGATTAACGAAGGTGGGCAGCGATAACCTGCTGATGATCAACGCCCACGTGGCGCACGATTGTACGCTGGGCGACCGCTGTATTCTGGCCAATAACGCGACCCTTGCGGGCCACGTTTCGCTGGATGATTTTGTTATCATCGGCGGCATGACCGCCGTGCATCAGTTCTGCATTATTGGCGCACACGTGATGGTGGGCGGCTGCTCCGGCGTAGCGCAGGACGTTCCGCCGTTCGTGATTGCGCAGGGCAACCACGCGACGCCGTTTGGCGTCAACATCGAAGGGCTGAAACGCCGCGGCTTCAGCCGTGAGGCGATCACTGCGATTCGTAACGCGTATAAGCTGCTGTACCGCAGCGGTAAAACGCTGGACGAAGCGAAAGCTGAAATTGCCGAGCTGGCGGCGCAGTATCCCGAAGTGCAGACCTTTACCGACTTTTTTGCCCGCTCCACGCGCGGCCTGATTCGTTAATGGCTGAATTGCGTCCCCTGACGATTGCCCTGGTCGCCGGAGAAACCTCCGGCGATATTCTTGGTGCCGGTCTTATCCGCGCGCTCAAAGCCCGCATACCTGATGCCCGCTTTGTCGGCGTTGCCGGGCCGTTGATGCAGGCGGAAGGCTGCGAAGCCTGGTATGAGATGGAAGAGCTGGCGGTGATGGGCATTGTGGAAGTGCTGGGTCGCCTGCGCCGTCTGCTGCATATTCGCGCCGATCTCACCCGTCGATTGACCGAGCTTAAGCCAGACGTATTCGTCGGCATTGATGCGCCTGACTTCAATATCACCCTCGAAGGTAATCTGAAGAAGCAGGGTATCAAAACTATCCATTACGTCAGCCCCTCGGTGTGGGCATGGCGGCAAAAACGCGTTTTCAAAATTGGCAGATCCACCGATCTGGTATTGGCATTTCTGCCTTTCGAAAAAGCGTTTTATGACAAATTCAACGTTCCCTGCCGGTTTATCGGCCACACGATGGCGGATGCGATGCCGCTGGACCCGGATAAAGGCGCGGCGCGCGACCGTCTGGGGATCGATCGTAACGTGCATTGCCTGGCGCTGCTGCCGGGAAGCCGTGGGGCGGAAGTTGAGATGCTCAGCGCTGATTTTCTGAAAACGGCGCAGCTCCTGCGAGACCATTATCCCGACCTGGAAGTGGTTGTCCCGCTGGTCAACGCGAAGCGGCGGGAACAGTTCGAGCGCATCAAAGCGGAAACGGCGCCGGATCTTGCCGTCCACCTGCTCGACGGCCGGGCGCGCGACGCGATGATCGCCAGCGATGCCGCGCTGCTGGCCTCCGGCACGGCTGCGCTGGAGTGTATGCTGGCTAAGTGTCCGATGGTTGTCGGCTATCGGATGAAGCCGTTTACCTTCTGGCTGGCGAAACGGCTGGTGAAGACCGACTATGTGTCGTTGCCGAATTTACTGGCCGGGCGCGAACTGGTTAAAGAACTGCTGCAGGATGAATGCCAGCCGCAGGCGCTGGCCGAGGCGCTGAAGCCGCTGCTGGCCGACGGAAAAACCAGCCACGATATGCATGAAACCTTCCGCGCGCTGCATCAGCAGATCCGCTGCAACGCTGATGAGCAGGCGGCGGATGCCGTACTGGAGTTAGCAAAATGATGGAATTCGTATATCCGCATACCCATCTGGTTGCGGGAGTCGATGAAGTCGGACGCGGCCCGCTGGTTGGCGCAGTGGTGACCGCCGCGGTTATTCTCGATCCGGCAAAGCCGATCGTCGGTCTTAACGACTCAAAAAAGCTAAGCGAAAAACGCCGCCTTGCGTTATTTGACGAGATCAAAGAAAAAGCGCTGTGCTGGAGCCTCGGTCGCGCTGAGCCGCATGAAATCGATGAGCTGAATATTTTGCACGCGACCATGCTGGCCATGCAGCGCGCCGTTGCCGGTTTGCGCGTTTCCCCTGAGTTTGTTCTTATTGATGGTAACCGCTGTCCGCCGCTGCCGATGCCGTCACTGGCGGTCGTCAAAGGCGACAGCCGAGTGGCGGAAATCAGCGCCGCGTCTATTCTGGCTAAAGTGACGCGCGATGCTGAAATGGCCGTACTGGACCGGGAGTTCCCGCAGTACGGCTTTGCGCAACATAAAGGTTATCCCACCGCTTTTCATCTGCAAAAGCTGCTGGAACATGGCGTAATCGAGCAATACCGGCGCAGCTTTGGCCCGGTGAAACGCGCGCTGGGCCTGGCGTCCTGAACCGACACGCAAGCAATTAAGTAACGCGGAATCTGAAGATGGCTGAACCACGTTTCGTACACCTGCGGGTGCACAGCGACTATTCCATGATCGATGGTCTGGCGAAAACCGGACCGTTGGTAAAAAAGGCGGCCGCGCTCGGCATGCCTGCGCTGGCGATCACTGATTTTACCAACCTTTGCGGGCTGGTGAAGTTCTACGGAGCAGGGCACGGTGCCGGAATTAAACCCATCGTCGGGGCCGATTTCCACGTTCAGAGCGATCTGCTTGGCGATGAACTGAGCCAGCTGACGGTACTGGCGGCGAACAACGCTGGCTATCAAAACCTGACGCTGCTGATCTCCAAAGCCTATCAGCGCGGCTATGGCGCGGCAGGCCCGATTATCGATCGCGACTGGCTGATCGAATTAAAAGAAGGGCTGATTTTGCTCTCCGGCGGGCGTATGGGCGACGTGGGTCGTAGCCTGCTGCGCGGAAACATGGCGCTGGTGGATCAGTGCGTTGATTTTTATGAACAACATTTCCCTGATTGCTACTTCCTTGAGCTCATTCGCACCGGCCGTCAGGATGAAGAGCCCTACCTGCATGCGGCGGTAGAACTGGCGGAAACCCGCGGCCTACCGGTGGTGGCGACCAACGATGTTCGCTTCCTTGAGCCGGGCGACTTCGACGCCCATGAAATCCGCGTGGCTATCCACGACGGCTTTACCCTCGACGATCCCAAGCGTCCGCGCAACTACTCGCCGCAGCAGTATATGCGCAGCGAAGAGGAGATGTGCGAGCTCTTTTCCGATATTCCCGAAGCGCTGCAAAACACCGTGGAGATCGCCAAACGCTGTAACGTGACCGTGCGCCTTGGCGAGTACTTCCTGCCGCAGTTCCCGACGGGGGATATGACCACCGAAGATTATCTGGTTAAGAAATCCAAAGAGGGTCTGGAAGAGCGTCTGGAATTCCTGTTCCCCGATCCGGATGAACGGGCTAAACGCCGTCCTGAATATGATGAACGCCTGGATATTGAGCTGCAGGTGATTAACCAGATGGGGTTCCCGGGCTACTTCCTGATCGTTATGGAGTTTATCCAGTGGTCGAAGGATAACGGCGTGCCGGTAGGGCCGGGACGTGGTTCCGGCGCCGGATCGCTGGTGGCCTATGCGCTGAAAATTACCGACCTCGATCCGCTGGAGTTCGACCTGCTGTTCGAACGTTTCCTTAACCCGGAACGTGTCTCCATGCCCGACTTCGACGTTGACTTCTGTATGGAGAAGCGCGACCAGGTGATTGAACACGTCGCGGACATGTACGGTCGCGATGCGGTCTCGCAGATTATTACCTTCGGCACCATGGCGGCGAAAGCGGTTATTCGCGACGTTGGCCGCGTGCTGGGCCACCCGTACGGCTTTGTGGACCGCATCTCCAAGCTGGTACCGCCCGATCCGGGCATGACGCTGGCGAAAGCGTTTGAAGCCGAGCCGCAGCTGCCGGAGATTTACGAGGCGGACGAAGAGGTTAAAGCGCTGATCGACATGGCGCGTAAGCTCGAAGGGGTCACCCGTAACGCCGGTAAACATGCGGGCGGGGTGGTGATTGCGCCCACCAAAATAACCGATTTTGCCCCTCTGTACTGCGATGAAGCGGGCCAGCATCCGGTTACCCAGTTTGATAAGAACGACGTTGAATATGCCGGGCTGGTGAAATTCGACTTCCTCGGTCTGCGTACGCTCACCATCATTAACTGGGCGCTGGAGATGATCAACGCCCGTCGCGAGAAGAACGGCGAGGGGCCGCTGGATATTGCCGCTATCCCGCTGGACGATAAAAAAAGCTTCGACATGCTGCAGCGTTCGGAAACCACCGCCGTCTTCCAGCTTGAATCGCGCGGTATGAAGGATCTGATCAAGCGTCTGCAGCCTGACTGCTTTGAAGATATGATCGCTCTGGTGGCCCTGTTCCGACCGGGGCCGCTGCAGTCGGGAATGGTGGATAACTTTATCGACCGTAAGCACGGTCGCGAAGAGATATCGTATCCGGACGTACAGTGGCAGCACGAATGTCTGAAACCGGTACTGGAGCCAACCTATGGCATTATCCTGTACCAGGAACAGGTCATGCAGATTGCCCAGGAGCTTTCCGGCTATACCCTCGGCGGCGCGGATATGCTGCGTCGTGCGATGGGTAAGAAAAAGCCGGAAGAGATGGCCAAGCAGCGCGGCACCTTTGAAGAAGGGGCGAGAAAGCGCGGCGTTGACGGCGAACTGGCGATTAAAATCTTTGACCTGGTAGAGAAGTTCGCCGGTTATGGATTTAACAAATCGCACTCTGCCGCTTATGCTTTAGTGTCCTATCAGACGCTGTGGCTGAAGGCGCACTATCCGGCTGAATTTATGGCGGCGGTAATGACCGCGGATATGGATAACACCGAGAAGGTCGTCGGCCTGGTGGATGAGTGCTGGCGGATGGGGCTGAAAATCCTGCCGCCGGATATTAACTCCGGCCTGTACCATTTTCACGTTAACGACGATGGCGAAATCGTTTATGGTATCGGCGCCATCAAAGGCGTCGGCGAAGGTCCGATAGAAGCGATCATTGAAGCCCGTAATCAGGGCGGCTATTTCCGCGAACTGTTCGATCTCTGCGCGCGTACGGATATTAAAAAGCTCAACCGCCGGGTGCTGGAAAAACTGATTATGTCCGGGGCCTTCGATCGCCTCGGGCCGCATCGCGCGGCGTTAATGAATTCACTGGGCGATGCGCTAAAAGCCGCCGATCAGCACGCCAAAGCCGAAGCTATCGGTCAGGCGGACATGTTCGGCGTACTGGCGGAAGAGCCTGAGCAAATTGAACAGTCCTACGCCAGCTGCCAGCCGTGGCCGGAACAGGTCGTGCTGGATGGCGAAAGGGAGACCCTGGGGCTGTATCTGACCGGGCATCCGATTAACCAGTACTTGAAAGAGATCGAGCGCTACGTAGGCGGCGTACGACTCAAAGACATGCATCCGACCGATCGTGGTAAAGTGACCACGGCGGCCGGGCTCGTTATTGCCGCGCGGGTCATGGTCACCAAGCGCGGCAATCGTATCGGCATCTGCACGCTGGATGACCGTTCCGGGCGTCTGGAGGTGATGTTGTTCACCGACGCCCTGGATAAATACCAGCAGCTGCTGGAAAAAGACCGCATACTTATCGTCAGCGGACAGGTCAGCTTTGATGACTTCAGCGGGGGGCTTAAAATGACCGCTCGTGAAGTCATGGACATTGACGAAGCCCGGGAAAAATATGCTCGCGGGCTTGCTATCTCGCTGACGGACAGGCAAATTGATGACCAGCTTTTAAACCGACTCCGTCAGTCTCTGGAACCCCACCGTTCGGGAACTATTCCAGTACACCTCTATTATCAGAGGGCGGATGCACGCGCGCGGTTGCGTTTTGGCGCAACATGGCGCGTCTCTCCGAGCGATCGTTTACTTAACGATCTGCGTGGCCTTATCGGCTCGGAGCAGGTGGAACTGGAGTTTGACTAATACAGGAATACTATGAGTCTGAATTTCCTTGATTTTGAACAGCCGATTGCAGAGCTGGAAGCGAAAATCGATTCTCTGACTGCGGTTAGCCGCCAGGATGAGAAACTGGATATTAATATCGATGAAGAAGTGCATCGCCTGCGTGAAAAGAGCGTAGAGCTGACGCGCAAGATCTTCGCCGATCTTGGTGCATGGCAGGTTGCGCAACTGGCGCGCCATCCACGTCGCCCGTACACCCTGGATTATGTCCGCCTGGCTTTCGACGAATTCGACGAACTGGCCGGTGACCGTGCCTATGCTGACGATAAAGCTATCGTCGGCGGGATTGCGCGTCTGGACGGGCGTCCGGTAATGATTATCGGCCACCAGAAAGGGCGCGAAACCAAAGAGAAAATTCGCCGCAACTTCGGTATGCCGGCGCCGGAAGGCTATCGTAAGGCACTGCGCCTGATGGAAATGGCCGAACGCTTTAAAATGCCGATCATCACCTTCATCGACACCCCGGGCGCCTACCCGGGCGTCGGTGCGGAAGAGCGCGGCCAGTCTGAAGCGATTGCCCGCAACCTGCGTGAAATGTCGCGTCTGAGCGTCCCGGTTATCTGCACCGTTATCGGTGAAGGTGGTTCCGGCGGCGCGCTGGCAATCGGCGTGGGCGATAAAGTGAATATGCTGCAGTACAGCACCTATTCCGTTATCTCCCCGGAAGGCTGTGCCTCCATTTTGTGGAAAAGCGCCGATAAAGCGCCGCTGGCCGCCGAAGCGATGGGGATTGTTGCCCCGCGTCTGAAAGAGCTGAAGCTGATTGACTCCATCATTCCTGAGCCGCTGGGCGGCGCGCATCGTAATCCGGAAGTCATGGCCGCCTCTCTGAAAGCGCAGCTGCTGGCCGATCTGGCTGACCTCGATGTTCTGAGTGAAGAAGAGCTGCTGAACCGTCGCTATCAGCGTCTGATGAGCTACGGCTACGCCTGATTATCTGACTCATTTTTTATCCCTAAGGGCCGGATTTTCCGGCCCTTTTTTTATGTGTTGTTTACTGAGACGAGATGAGATGAATAAGAGCTAATGTGATTAGCCGATGATGCCGATCTCTCCTGAAACTGCAGCAACTGCCAGGGATTGCGACCCGGCAGGCCGTTAACAAGGATAAAGGAGAAATACTATGGCATTGCACAAAACCGTCGCATTAAGCGCCGTGGCCGCAGGGATCATGTTAAGCCTGGGGGCCGCACAGGCCACACCGTTGCTTGGCGCAACGGAAGCGACAACCATCAAGGCGAGTGACCTGGCCGCGAAAGAAAAAGCCTTAACCGACTTTCCGCTCATGACATCGGTAAAATCATCGATTCAAACGCTGCCGAACAGCGAAGTTGAAAAAATCGAGCCGGGTCTGGCGACTAACCCGGCAAACGTGAAGCGCGTGGAAAGCATTCTGTCCGAAAAGGATTGGGAATATCTGTTCCCGATGCGCGCGGCAGAATATACCTACTCTAACTTTCTGAAAGCTATTGGTAAATTCCCTGCGGTTTGCGGGACCTATACCGACGGACGCGATAGCGATGCCATATGCCGTAAATCTCTGGCAACCATGTTTGCCCACTTTGCTCAGGAAACCGGCGGCCACGAAAGCTGGCGCGATATTCCCGAGTGGCGCCAGGCGCTGGTTTATCTCCGTGAAGTGGGCTGGGTTGAAGGTCAGAAAGGCGGCTACAACGGGGAGTGTAACCCGGATATCTGGCAGGGACAGACCTGGCCCTGCGGTAAAGATAAAGACGGCGACTACCTGAGCTACTTTGGCCGCGGCGCAAAACAGCTCTCCTATAACTACAACTACGGCCCGTTCTCCGATGCCATGTACGATGGCGACGTTCGTCCTCTGCTGGATAAACCGGAGCGGGTGGCGGATACCTGGATGAACCTGGCGAGCGCGGTGTTCTTCTTCGTTTACCCGCAGCCGCCGAAGCCCTCTATGCTGCACGTCATCGACGGAACCTGGGTACCAAACGATCATGATAAAGCGAATGGCCTGGTTGAAGGCTTTGGGGTCACCATTCAAATTATCAACGGCGGCGTCGAGTGCGGCGGGGCGGAAGAGAACGCGCAGTCTCTGAACCGTATTGCCTACTACAAAGAGTTCGCAAACTACCTGAAAGTGCCGATTGCTGATGATGAAGTTCTCGGCTGTAAGAATATGAAGCAGTTCGATGAAGGCGGCGCGGGCGCGTTACCGATTTACTGGGAAGAGGATTGGGGATGGAGCCCGGACACCGCTGACGGCAAGACTAACGCCTGCCAGCTGGTGGGCTACCAGACGCCGTATAGCGCCTTTAAACAAGGTGACTATGCGAAGTGCGTCCAGAGCCACTTCAACGTCAATATCATCGACGACACCGGCCAGGCCGAGGATACCACCCCGGCGACGCCTGACGATACCACGCCTGCGCAGGAAACTAACGTGGCGCCGGTTGCGCGTATCGCCGGTCCGATTGGCGCTATCGAAGCGGGCGCCAGGGTTTCCCTGAGCGCGGAGGGCTCTACCGATGCGAATGGCGATAAGCTCACCTATACCTGGATGTCGCAGGACGGCCAGACTATCAGCGGACAGGATAAAGCCGTTATCACCTTTACCGCTCCGGAAAAAGATCGCGATGCGCAATATGTGGTGAGCCTGACGGTAAGCGACGGGACCTTGTCCAGCACCGCAACGTACACCCTGAACGTGAAGGCTAAAGCTGCTGCTGCGGATGAAACGACCGATGGCAAAGACAGCGACACCATCAGCTATCCTTCCTGGAGCAGTACCCAGACCTGGAAAGCGGGCGATATCGTTAATAACCACGGCGCGCTGTATCAGTGTAAACCGCTACCTGAAGGGGCGTGGTGCAACGTGGCGCCGACCTACTATGAGCCCGGCGCAGGCATTGCCTGGGGCGATGCGTGGAAAGCGCTGTAATAGAGATAAATCCGCCAGTGCTTAGCGCTGGCGGGGTGATATGATGCTTTCCTTAGGTAAATTCAGGAGGAAAGCGTGAATATCATTGCGATCATGGGTCCCCACGGCGTCTATTATAAAGACGAACCGATCAAAGAACTGGAAGCCGCCCTGCAACGGCAAGGTTTCCAGACCATCTGGCCGCAAAATAGCGCCGATCTTTTGCAATTTATCGAGCATAATCCGCGGATCTGCGGGGTTATTTTTGACTGGGATGAATACAGCGTTGATCTGTGCAGCGATATTAATTGCTTAAATGAATATCTGCCGCTGTACGCATTTATCAACGCCCATTCGACGATGGACGTCAGCAGCCAGGACCTGCGCATGACGCTATGGTTCTTTGAATACGCGCTGGGGCTGGCGGAAGAGATCGCTACCCGCATCGGTCAATACACCCGTGAATACCTCGACAACATAACCCCGCCGTTTACCAAAGCCTTGTTCAACTATGTGCAGGAGGGGAAATATACTTTCTGTACCCCCGGGCATATGGGCGGCTCGGCATATCAAAAAAGTCCGGTGGGCTGTCTGTTTTATGATTTCTTTGGCGGGAATACCCTAAAGGCCGACGTCTCTATTTCCGTGACGGAGCTGGGATCGCTGCTCGATCATAGCGGTCCGCATCTGGAGGCGGAAGAGTATATTGCCCGCGCATTCGGCGCCGAACAGAGCTATATGGTGACCAACGGAACCTCGACGTCAAATAAGATTGTCGGTATGTATTCCGCTCCGGCGGGCAGCACCCTGCTTATCGATCGCAACTGCCATAAATCGTTGGCTCATTTACTGATGATGAGCGACGTGGTGCCGCTGTGGCTAAAGCCGACGCGCAATGCGCTAGGGATCCTCGGCGGCATACCCAAGCGCGAATTTACCCGCGACAGTATTCAGCAAAAGGTTAATGCGACAGGCGGCGCCGGGTGGCCTGTGCATGCGGTGATCACCAACTCCACCTATGACGGACTGCTGTATAACACCACCTGGATCAAAGAGACCCTCGACGTACCGTCAATCCACTTTGATTCCGCCTGGGTGCCCTATACCCATTTTCATCCGATCTATCAGGGTAAAAGCGGGATGAGCGGCGATCGCATTGTGGGGAAAGTGATCTTTGAAACGCAGTCGACGCATAAAATGCTGGCCGCGCTATCGCAGGCTTCGCTGATTCATATTAAAGGCAGCTATGATGAAGATACCTTCAATGAAGCCTTTATGATGCACACCTCGACCTCCCCGAGCTACCCGATCGTTGCCTCCATTGAGACGGCTGCCGCCATGCTGCGCGGCAACTTCGGCAGACGACTGATTCAGCGTTCGATTGAGCGGGCGCTGGATTTTCGTAAAGAGGTGCAGCGGTTGCGCGAAGAGTCTGACGGCTGGTTTTTTGATATCTGGCAGCCGGAAGAGGTGGGGGAAGCGCAGTGCTGGCCGGTTTCACCCGGAGAAAGGTGGCATGGCTTTCAGGACGCCGATGACGACCATATGTTCCTCGATCCGGTGAAAGTCACCATTCTGACGCCCGGTATGGACGAGCAGGGCAACATGGATAGCGAAGGCATTCCGGCCGCGCTGGTGGCGAAGTTCCTTGATGAGCGCGGCGTGGTGGTAGAAAAAACCGGGCCGTACAACCTGCTGTTCCTGTTCAGTATCGGTATAGATAAAACCCGGGCGATGGGGCTGCTGCGCGGATTGACCGAGTTCAAACGCGCTTACGATCTCAATTTACGGGTGAAAAACATGCTGCCGGATCTGTACGCCGAAGATCCGGATTTTTACCGCAACATGCGTATTCAGGATCTGGCTCAGGGTATTCATCGTCTGATTCGCCAGCACCAGCTCTCGCAGCTGATGCTTAGCGCTTTCGACGTCCTGCCGGAGATGAAAATGACGCCGCATCAGGCCTGGCAGCGGCAGATTAAAGGCGAAGTGGAAACCATTGAACTGGAGAATCTGGTCGGGCGTATTTCAGCGAATATGATCCTACCGTACCCGCCCGGCGTGCCGCTGCTGATGCCCGGCGAGATGATCGCCGAAGAGAGCCGCGCGGTGCTCAATTTCCTGCTTATGCTGTGCTCCATCGGCCGCCACTATCCGGGTTTCGAAACCGATATCCACGGCGCGAAACGCGATGAAGACGGCGTGTACTGGGTTCGAGTCTTAAAAAATGACTAAGCGCTTGCGCACTCACGAACTGAACGAGTAACGTTGTTGGCTTCAACTGGAGGAGTTGTACCATGCTGGGTTTAAAACGGGTTCACCATATCGCCATCATTGCGACGGATTATGCGAAGAGTAAAGCCTTCTACTGCGACATTCTGGGGTTCACCCTGCAGGGCGAGTTCTATCGCCAGGAGCGCGATTCATGGAAGGGCGATCTGGCGCTAAATGGCGAATATGTTATTGAACTCTTTTCATTCCCGTTTCCTCCTGCGCGTCCGAGCCGCCCCGAAGCCTGCGGGCTGCGCCATCTGGCGTTTAGCGTTGATGATGTCGATGCCGCCGTTGCGCATCTTGAGGCCCACGGCGTGGCCTGTGAAGGCGTTCGTATCGACCCCTTCACCGGTAAACGATTCACCTTTTTTAACGATCCGGACGGGCTACCGCTGGAGATTTATCAGCAGTAATTCTTGTCAGAGCGTGTTCTGCCGGGTAACGTGCCGGACACGCTTTCCTCAGTTAGTACTCTCATGATGATGATCCCAGACATGGCGCAAACGCTACAGCCGCACCGCCATTTTTTAGTGGCCTTTAGCGGCGGGCTGGATTCGAGCGTGCTCCTGTATCGCCTGGTTTGCTGGCGCGAACAGGATCCTACCGTTCAGCTGCGGGCGATGCATATTCACCACGGCCTCAGCGCGAACGCCGACGATTGGGTGGCGCACTGCCGACAAATATGCCAGCAGTGGCAGGTACCGCTTTTGGTTGAACGGGTGGCGCTCGCCGATGAGGGGCTGGGGATTGAGGCCCACGCGCGTCAGGCGCGCTATCAGGCTTTCCGTTCGGCGCTATTACCCGGCGAAGCGCTGGTGACGGCACAGCATCTTGACGACCAGTGTGAAACCTTTCTGTTGGCGCTTAAGCGGGGGAGCGGCCCAACCGGGCTTTCGGCGATGGCCGGCGAGTCCGATTTTGCCGGGACGAAACTGCTGCGTCCGCTGCTTAACGAAAGCCGCGACTCCCTGCACCGGTGGGCGATAGCCCATCAGCTCAGCTGGATTGAAGACGAAAGTAACCAGGACGACGCCTACGATCGCAATTTTCTCCGCCTGCGAATTGTTCCGCTGCTTAGCGCTCGCTGGCCGCACTTCGCCGAGGCCGTAGCGCGCAGCGCCAGCCTGTGCGGCGAGCAGGAAAAGCTGCTGGATGAAATGCTCGCGGCGGAGCTGGCAACGCTGGTGGCGGAGGATGGCGCGTTGACTATCGAACCGTTGGCGGCCATGAGCGCGCCGCGTCGGGCCGCGCTGCTGCGCCGCTGGCTGGCTGGGCTCAATGCGCCGATGCCTTCGCGCGAGATGCCGGAGCGTATCTGGCGTGAAGTGGCGATGGCGCGCGAGGATGCGTATCCCTGTCTGCGCCTTGGCCACTTCGCCGTTCGTCGCTATCAGCAACGGCTGCACTGGGTGAAATATCTCCCCGGACAGAGCGAGACGGTGCTGGCGTGGCGCGATATTGCCAGACCGCTGCCGTTACCCGACGGCCTTGGCGAACTGAAGCTCCTGGCCGGCGGCCCGTTACGCGGCCCGCGCCAGGATGAAGCGGTCACTATTCGTTTCCGCGCCAGCGGTAATCTGCATATCGTCGGTCGCCAGGGCGGCCGCAAGCTGAAGAAAATCTGGCAGGAGCTCAACGTTGCGCCCTGGCGGCGCGATACCACGCCGCTGCTGTTTTACGGCGAAACGCTTATCGCTGCAGCCGATGGTCTGTTTATTACCGTCGATGGGAAAGTTCAGGAAGGTGAAGGCGTGCAGATGATGTGGATGAAAACGGGCGGCTGAGCCACCCGTTTTGCTTCAGGACTCGCTGACCACTACCGTACCGATTTCCGGATGGCTGAAGCTGGCGATTTTATCCAGGCGCAGTTCGCGGACGTCACCGGCGAGCTCCACGACGAGATACTCGATATTTTTGCGCGAGATAAGATCGTTGGCCTTCGCTTGCAGCTGTTCGCCATCTTTGAGCTCCAGCGCCAGGACCAGATGGTGCTGACAGGCAAGTTCGAGGTTGTCATAATCATCGCAATTGATGGGTTGATAAGTATCATTCATTGACATAATCGCTCACCAGTAAGTTTGCCGCCGCATATGCGGCCTTTTCCCTGACTGACTCAGCAAGGGCCTGATCCGCCGCAACCTCATTCAATACTTTCAACACGCAACCTAGCGCATCCGGGATATACCCAAGGTCCCCGCTGGCTATTTCCGCATACCGCTTGCGTATTAACTCACAATATTTGTCCACATGCCCTCCTGTCAGCGTTCTGACTTAACCGTGGGATGTAAGTTTAAGCCTACGAAGATAAACTCTGTTTAGCAAGGTGACTATACCATAGTCATTTAAGCAATATCAGCAGGATGAAAGGGGATCCTGCGATTGCTGACAGCCTTTTGCCGCCAGTTTCGCTACAATGAACGCCATTTTTATCAGGAGTTTCCTCATGGCGCTGAAAGCGACGATTTATAAAGCGACGGTGAACGTGGCCGACCTGGACCGCAACCAGTTTCTGGATGCCAGTTTGACGCTTGCCCAGCATCCGTCAGAAACCCAGGAGCGCATGATGCTGCGCCTGCTGGCGTGGATGAAATACGCCGACGAGCGTCTGCAGTTTACCCGCGGTCTGTCTTCCGATGATGAAGCTGAACTCTGGCTGCTAAACGATCATCTGGGCGTTGATCTATGGATTGAACTGGGGCTGCCGGACGAACGGCGGATTAAAAAAGCCTGTTCGCGGGCGCAAGAGGTGGCGCTGTTTGCCTATAATAGCCGGGCGGCAGAAATCTGGTGGCAGCAAAATAAAAGCAAAATGGCACAGTTTTCAAAGCTAACCGTATGGTATTTAGATGATACTCAGCTGGCGCAGCTCAGTGCTTTTGCCGATCGGACAATGTCGCTACAGGCGACTATCCAGGATGGCGCTATCTGGTTATCTGACGCTAAGAATAATCTGGAAATTCATTTAACGGCCTGGCAAACATCCGCATGATTACGATTAGCCGCAGCGTGGCGATTGCGGATGACGAGGTCTCGCTTTCCGGGATACGCGCCCAGGGGGCGGGCGGTCAGCATGTCAATAAAGCATCGACGGCTATCCATTTGCGCTTTGATATTAAGGCATCGAGCCTGCCCGAGTATTATAAGGAACGTCTGCTTACCTCCAGCCATCACTTAATTTCTGCCGAGGGTGTGGTTATCATTAAGGCTCAGGAATATCGCAGCCAGGAGATGAATCGCGAAGCGGCGATTGCGCGTCTGGTTGCCTTAATACAAGAATTAACCGCAGTGCAGAAGCGCCGCCGGGAGACGCTGCCGACCAGAGCGTCAAAAGAGCGCCGGCTTGCCTCAAAGGCGCAAAAATCCTCAGTTAAGGCGCTGCGTGGGAAAGTTCGTCATTAAAGGCATGGCGAACCGGTGGAATGGATAATAAGGAATTTACAGTGAAGAAAATCGTATTTTCAGTCGTGGCGGCATGCTCGCTTTTTGCCCTATTCGGCTGTAACCATCGCGCGGAGATGGACACGCTACAACCGGCGCCGATGGAAGAGCTAAAGCCGATGCAGCAGAGCTGGCGCGGCGTGCTGCCGTGTGCCGACTGCGAAGGTATCGAAACTTCGCTCTTTCTTGAGAAAGACGGCACCTGGGTGATGAACGAGCGGTATCAGGGCGTCAGTCGCGAGCCTTCCTCCTTTGCTTCCTATGGCACCTGGGCGCGCACGGCCGATAAGCTGGTGCTGACCGACAGCAAAGGCGAGAAGTCTTACTATCGGGCGAAGGGCGACAAGCTGGAAATGCTCGATCGCGACGGTAATCCCATCGAGTCTACGCTGAACTATACGCTTGAGTCAGTCAAATCCAGCCTGCCCATCACGCCAATGGCGATGCGCGGAATGTACTTCTATATGGCGGATGCCGCGACCTTTACCGATTGCGCAACCGGCAAGCGAGTGGCAGTCGCGAATAACGCGCAGCTCGAGCGTGATTATGCCGCGGCGCGCGGAACGGATACTCGCCCGGTGCTGCTGGTGGTCGAGGGGCACTTTACGCTGGAAGCGAACCCGGATTCGGGAGCGCCGGTTAAAGTTCTGGCGGTGGATTCACCAGGCAAGTTTTATCAAAAAGAAGACTGCAATTCTCGTTAGTTAATTGAGTCCTACGAGACGGCTTGTCTTGATATAAATTCCCAATTTAAGATGCCCGATATACTGCAATTGTGTTTCGGGCTTAAAGTTTGCCACGTCCCCCTCACGCATATGAAGCAGGTCTGATGGGCTAATCCAGCCCGGTTGAGCCAGGGTCAGCGGGTGTCCGGCCTTCGCGAAGGCATCGCTGACAAACTCAGAACAAAACCACATTTTTTTGTCCCCGGAAACGGCATCGCTAAGCTGCGCTTTGGCCAGGCCATTCACGCACTGCTGGCGGAAATCTTTCGAAAAGGGATTCAGGGAGCAGAGCTGTTTGGTTACCATAAAGGGCACAAATTCAATGATGCCGCGATAGTTATAGCCGCTGTTTCTGTTTTTATAGGCGAAATTTTTAATGCCTGCGGCCTGTTGCGGCGTGAGGTCAGGCGCTCTTAGGGCAAACAGCTTATCGCTGTGCTGCATTGCTTGCTGGAGCGGAATAATCTGCACCCCAGCGCCGGTTGCTTCTGCAACCTGGTTATCACCGATATAGATAGCAACATGGCTAACGGACGATGTGCTAAAAGCACGAATCCCCAGGGACGTCACGCCAATGCTGGAAGAGAAAAGGAGATCGCCGGGGAGCAGGCCTTGTGCGTTAATTTCAGTCAGCGTGTTATTAGCCACCGAGCTCTGGCGCTGAAGTTTAACTGCCCATTGCTGCGATGGTGGCTTAATAGCGGAAGCGGAAGGCGCGGACCGGCTGACGTCTACCGTGCAGGCCGAAAGTAAAAACAATGCGGGAAAAAGCAGGACATAATTTGCCCGTTGTTTAGCCATGATTACAATCCTTGTAAAAAAGAGGCTCTGAAACCAGAGCCTCTTTTGGCGTTAACCTTTAATTTGTTGTACCAGGTAATTCACGATATCGCCGGTTTTAATCAGCTGCTTCTCGCCGCTGCGACGATATTTATATTCGATATCGTCGTTGTCGAGGTTACGGTCGCCCAGCACGATGGTGTGCGGAATACCGATAAGCTCCATATCGGCGAACATCACGCCCGGACGCTCTTTACGGTCGTCCATCAGCACGTCGATACCCAGCGCGCTCAGCTCTGCGTACAGCTTCTCGGCCAGCTCCTGCACGCGGTAGGATTTATGCATGTTCATCGGCAGAATCGCAACCTGGAACGGGGCGATAGCTTCCGGCCACAGAATCCCGCGATCGTCAAAGTTCTGCTCAATGGCGGCCGCCACCACGCGCGTCACACCGATACCGTAGCAGCCCATCGTCAGGATCTGGTTACGGCCATCTTCGCCCTGTACGGAGGCTTTCATCGCTTCAGAGTACTTGGTACCCAGCTGGAAGATGTGGCCCACTTCGATACCGCGTTTAATCAGCAGCGTACCTTTACCGTCCGGGCTCGGGTCACCCGCCACGACGTTACGGATATCAGCCACTTCAGGGGTGGCGACGTCGCGATCCCAGTTGATGCCGAAGTAGTGTTTCCCGTCGATGTTCGCGCCCGCGGCGAAATCGCTCATTGCGGCAACGGTACGGTCAATAATCACCGGAATGGGCATATTAACCGGGCCCAGAGAACCAGGACCCGCCTGCACCAGCGCGCGGATCTCTTCTTCGGTGGCGAAGGTCAGCGGGCTGGCGACCTGCGGCAGTTTTTCCGCTTTCACTTCGTTCAGCTCATGATCGCCGCGAACCAGCAGGGCAATCAGCGGAGACTTGCTGTCTTCTACCGCTTTGACCAGCAGGGTTTTCACCGTTTTCTCAATCGGCAGATTGAACTGCTCAACCAGCTCGGCGATGGTTTTGGCGTTCGGCGTATCGACCAGCGTCATTTCCTGAGTGGCGGCCGCGCGCGGCTCTTTCGGCGCAACGGCTTCGGCGAACTCAATATTGGCCGCGTAGTCGGAAGAGTCAGAGAAGATCACGTCATCTTCGCCGCTCTGCGCCAGCACCTGGAATTCGTGAGATGCGCTACCGCCGATAGAACCGGTGTCAGCCTGTACCGCACGGAAATCCAGGCCCATACGGCTGAAGATTTTGCTGTACGCGGCGTACATCGCGTCGTAGGTTTCCTGCAGAGATTCCTGAGAGGTATGGAAAGAGTAAGCATCTTTCATCAGGAATTCACGGGAACGCATCACGCCGAAACGCGGGCGCACTTCGTCACGGAATTTGGTCTGAATCTGATAGAAGTTCAGCGGCAGCTGTTTGTAAGAGCTCAGCTCGTTACGAATCAGGTCGGTGATCACTTCTTCATGAGTCGGGCCGAGTACGAACGGACGTTCGCCACGGTCAGCAATACGCAGCAGTTCCGGGCCGTACTGTTCCCAACGACCACTCTCTTGCCACAGCTCAGAGGGCTGAACTACCGGCATTAACACCTCGATTGCACCGGCGTTATTCATCTCTTCACGCACGATGTTTTCGACTTTTTTCAGGACGCGCACGCCGGTCGGCAGCCAGGTATATAACCCGGAGGCCAGCTTGCGGATCATCCCGGCGCGCAGCATCAGCTGATGGCTGATAACCTCGGCGTCGGCAGGTGTCTCCTTCAGAGTGGAGAGCAGGTATTGGCTAGTACGCATGTTGTTACGGTTCCATTTGGACGATCGATACAGGCTGGGAGCCAGCCTGACACAAAAAAGTGGTTTAGTTTACCAGTGTGGCAAAGATGCCAAAAGAGAGGAAAATAAAATTAGCGTGGTTCGAGAGAAAAGACTTCAAAACCGGACGAAATCACCCGCCAGCGCACGTTAAAATCCAGCAGCCAGACGGCGTAGGTCTTTCCCGGGTCTTCTTCTTTACGATATGCCGGGCGCGGATCTTGCGCCAGAACTTCGCTAATAAACACCTTAAGTCGGGGATAGCGCTTTTCCAGTTCTAAAAGCCGGGCTTCTGTTTCGGGCGTGAAGCTCACCGCCACTTCCGCCTGCGGTGCCTGCTGCGCGTAGCTCGCGCTGGCTTCCGGCAGCGCTTCGGCAAAGGGCAGGTAAGGTTTGATGTCCACGACCGGCGTACCATCCACCAGGTCCAGACTACCGAGTTCCAGAACGACGTGTTCTTTCTGGCAGCGAATACCTTTTAGCTCGACCAGCGACATACCGATTGGATTAGGACGAAAGGTCGAACGGGTGGCGAAAACGCCCATCCGCGCATTACCGCCGAGGCGGGGAGGGCGCACGGTCGGGCGCCAGCCGCCTTCCATGGTCTGATGAAACACAAACAGGATCCACAGATGGCTGAAGTTTTCCAGGCCACGTACGGCATCGGCCTGGTTATAGGGGGGCAGAAGATGTAATTCGCCGCCGCCGTTTTTAACCAGCCCAGGCTGGCGGGGGACGGCAAATTTTTCTTTATAGGGCGAGCGAATAACGCCTATCTGCGCAAACTGAAAATCACTCATTGCGCCGTAACGTTAAGCGCTGAACCAAGGCAGACGGCCTGGCGGTAGCAGCCCGGAGTTCCGCTGGTCACTTCGCAGCGGTGCAGCAGCACGGCATTGGCTTTCATTTTTGCAGCGTTAATCTGCATGCGCTTGCGCGCCGTCGGGATATTGGGCGGAGAGTCTTGATTCGAGGCCTGGCATGATTCACCGGTGACTTCGCCGAGTTCGCGGAAAGGTTTACCCACCAATTCTGTTGCATCGGTATAGATTCTTACCGGGGCCGGACGCGTCGCTTTCGGTTTTGCCGGTTCCGATTTGGCAGGCGGGGTTACGGTGCTTTGTACAGGCTCGACGGGAGATCTGCTTAGCATAGAACAACCGCTTAACATGAGTGCTAACAAACAGACCGGTAAAGCACGCATAGTATTTCCTCAATAAATAATAAAACAGGGCGCTATTGAATCAGGTGCTTGCATAAATGACAAGACGGGCATAAAGCCCGTCCTGAATGATATTACGCTGAGAAAAGATTACCAGCCTTTCACCGCACCGCCATTAAAGATTTTGTTAGCCGCTTCGTAAACTTCATCACTCTGATAGGCCTGAACAAATTTCTTAACATTTTCCGCATCTTTGTTGTCTTCGCGAGCGACAATCAGGTTCACGTACGGAGACTCTTTACCTTCCACGAAAATACCGTCTTTTGCCGGCGTTAAGCCAATCTGGCTGGCATAGGTAGTATTGATAACCGCCAGAGCGATTTGCGCATCATCCAGAGAGCGCGGCAGCTGCGGGGCTTCCAGCTCAACAATTTTCAGGTTTTTCGGGTTTTCAATAATATCCAGAGAGGTTGGCAGCAGACCAACGCCTTCTTTCAGTTTGATCAGGCCAACCTGTTGCAGCAGCAGCAGAGAGCGGCCAAGGTTGGTGGGATCGTTAGGAATCGCGACCTGAGAGCCCGGCTGCAGTTCGTCCAGCGATTTGATTTTTTTCGAATAACCCGCAATCGGGTAAACAAAAGAGTTACCTACGGAAACCAGCTTGTAGCCGCGATCTTTGATTTGCTGGTCAAGATACGGTTTATGCTGGAAGGCGTTAACGTCGATATCACCTTTGCTCAGCGCTTCGTTCGGCAGAACGTAGTCGTTGAAGGTCACCAGTTCGACATCAAGGCCGTATTTTTCTTTTGCTACTTTCTGCGCGACTTCCGCAACCTGCTGCTCCGCACCGACGATAACGCCGACTTTAATATGGTTAGGATCTTTTTCGTCCTGACCGCAACCCACCAGAGCCAGAGAACCGATTAACGCGCCGACTGCCGCAAAGGTTTTGAAATTAAAGGCCATGTTATTTCCTTCCTGTAAGATTCTGTATTGTGTGTAATGTTATTTGTGAGTCACAGCCCGGACGATACGATCGCCTGAGAATTGGATTAAGTACACCAGAATAACCAGCAGCACCAGTACGGTATTCATTACCGTTGCATTGTAGCCGATATAACCGTACTGATAGCCAATCTGCCCGAGACCACCGGCACCCACGGCGCCGCCCATCGCGGAATAGCCGACCAGCGTAATGAGCGTGATGGTTGCCGCATTCACCAGGCCCGGCAGCGCTTCCGGCAGCAGAACCTTACGCACGATCTGCATCGGCGTTGCGCCCATGGCGCGGGATGCTTCGATAAGGCCGGTGGGGATCTCCAGCAGGGCGTTTTCCACCATACGGGCGATAAACGGCGCGGCGCCGACCGTCAGCGGAACGATAGCCGCCTGCAGGCCAATCGACGTGCCAACGATCACGCGAGTGAATGGGATCATCCACACCAGCAGGATAATAAAAGGAATCGAGCGGAAAATATTCACCACCGCCGAAAGCGTGCGGTAGAGCTTCGCATTAGCGACAATTTGCCCCGGACGGGTGACGTACAGCAGCACGCCGACCGGCAGGCCGAGAACAAAACCGAAGAAGCCGGAGACAAACGTCATGGCCAGCGTTTCCCATACGCCGCGAACCAGCAGCCAAATCATTGGTTCAGACATATCCCAGTACCTCTACTTTTACATGGTGTTCCTGTAGCCAGGCGATTGCGGCCTGGGTATCTTCCTGCGTGCCGTGCATCTCAGTGAGCATAATGCCGAACTTCACGCCGCCCGCGTAATCCATCTGCGCGCTAATAATGTTGTTATTCACATTAAAACGACGGGCAGTCTCAGAAAGAAGCGGGGCATCAACGGAGTGACCCGTAAACTCCATGCGCAGCATGGGCACGCTATCGGGAAGCGCTTCAGGTTTAAGGCGGGCCTGATAATCATCCGGGATATCAAGGTGCAGCGTTGACTGAATAAACTGTTGCGCCAGCGGGGTTTTGGGATGAGAGAAGACCTCACTCACCGTATCCTGTTCAATCAGCTGGCCGTTGCTGATAACGGCAACGCAATCGCAGATGCGTTTGACGACATCCATTTCATGGGTAATCAGCAAAATCGTCAGGCCCAGGCGACGGTTGATATCTTTCAGCAGTTCCAGAATCGAACGCGTAGTGGCCGGGTCCAGAGCGCTGGTGGCTTCGTCGCAGAGCAGGACTTTTGGATTGCTCGCCAGCGCACGGGCGATGGCCACGCGCTGTTTTTGACCGCCGGAGAGATTTGCCGGATAGCTGTCGTGTTTATCCCCCAGACCGACGAGATCGAGCAGCTCGGTCACCCGGCGCTTGATTTCATCTTTCGGCGTATTGTCGAGCTCCAGAGGCAACGCCACGTTGCCGAATACGGTGCGTGAGGCAAGCAGGTTAAAGTGCTGGAAGATCATGCCAATCTGGCGACGAGCGCGAGTGAGCTCTTTTTCTGACAGCGCCGTTAGTTCCTGACCGCCCACCTGTACGCTGCCCTGCGTTGGACGTTCGAGCAGGTTAACGCAGCGGATTAACGTACTTTTACCCGCGCCGGAAGCGCCGATGACGCCATAAATTTGCCCGGCGGGGACATGCAGGCTGACATCGTTCAGCGCCTGTATGCTGCGATTTCCCTGCTGGAACACTTTGGTAATATTCGAAAGTTTAATCATCAGTTATTTATTATCGTTTAGCCGTTTGCCGTGGCATTTTCTTCTGCCGTGTCCAGGCGATGCCTGTCAATGAAATGGATGTTAAGGCATCCAGACGTCTAAATCAATCTGACTCTGTATAATGAGCACTTTCTTGCGTCCGGAAACATGCGATACTACGCGCATTAGCCTTTATCAGGAGCAAACCGGTGGCAATGTCAGTACCCGCAATTTTTCTTGACCGTGATGGCACGATTAACGTCGATCACGGCTATGTCCATGAAATCGACAACTTTGAATTTATCGATGGCGTCATTGACGCAATGCGTCAATTAAAGGAGATGGGCTACGCGCTGGTGCTGGTGACCAACCAGTCCGGTATCGCCCGCGGTAAGTTTACTGAAGAGCAGTTTGAAACGCTGACGGAGTGGATGGACTGGTCGCTGGCCGATCGCGGCGTTGATCTGGATGGCATCTATTATTGTCCGCACCACCCGCAGGGAACCGTTGAAGAGTTTCGCCAGACCTGCGACTGCCGCAAGCCGCATCCGGGGATGCTGATTTCGGCGCGCGACTATCTGCATATTGATATGGCGGCTTCTTTTATGGTTGGCGATAAAGTCGAAGATATGCAGGCAGCTCTGGCGGCCAATGTCGGCACGAAAGTATTAGTGCGCACCGGCAAGCCGGTGACCCCAGAAGCCGAAAGTGCCGCTGATTGGGTACTTAATAGCCTGGCAGACCTGCCGGATGCTATCAAAAAGCAGCAAAAATAAGCGTTATGTATAAAAGGTGAGCGGTTGAAATAAAATTGCATTTTACCGCTTGTCACCGCCGAATAACTCCCTATAATGCGCTCCCACTGACACGGCAGATGTGAATCACTTCACAAACAACCGGGTCGGTTGAAGAGAAAAAATCCTGAAATAACGGGTTGACTCTGAAAGAGGAAAGCGTAATATACGCCACCTCGCAACGGTGAGCGAAAGCCGCGTTGCACTGCTCTTTAACAATTTATCAGACAATCTGTGTGGGCACTCAAAGTGACATGGA